>JBEKNM010000124.1:0-9671 GCA_049522835.1 Mycobacterium sp. | reverse complement strand
CCACACCTTGAACCGCACCTGCTCGTTCTCGAAGCAGCGTTGCGAGTCAGGCTCTCCGTGCACCTGGATCTTCGGCGCCCGAAGCTGCCAGCTGATCGAACACAGCACGCCGAGCAACGGCGCCGCGAACGCAATCAGCTGCCACTGAGTGCCGATCACGGCGGCGGCCAGCGCAACCCCGGCGCAGGTCGCGATGGCCTGCGTCAGTTGCGATGCGCGCCAATGTAGCTCGACTTCACGGTCCCGGATCACGCCGAACTCATCCGGCGCCCCCGTAGGTCTCATTTGTTCGAGGAACGGGCAAGCGCCGCAACAGTTCTCCGATGACATCAGCGCCCTGAATCTTTCGCACCCACATCTCCGGCCGCAAGGTGATTCGGTGCGCGACCGCCGCAGTGGCGAGTGCCTTGACATCCTCGGGGATCACATAATCCCGACCGAGCAGCAACGCCCGGGCACGGGCGAGCTGAACAAGGTCGAGTTCTGCGCGGGGGCTGGCGCCCACGGCGACCTGCGGATGTTGCCGGGTAGCGGTGGCCAACGACACCACATAGTGCAAGACGTCCTCGTGCACGGTCACCTGTTCGACCGATTCGCGCATCGCCAACAAATCGTGCCCATCCACAACTTGATTCACCGTCGGCTCGGCCGAACCGCGTTCGAGGCGCCGACGCAGCATAGCGGTCTCATCAAGCTCGGAGAGGTATCGCAGCTCCAGCCGCATCGCGAACCGATCAAGCTGGGCCTCGGGCAACGGATAGGTGCCCTCGTACTCGATCGGGTTATCGGTCGCCAGGACGATGAATGGCATTGGCAGCTTGTGGGTTTCGCCGTCGATGCTCACTTGGCCCTCGCCCATCGCCTCCAGCAATGCCGCCTGGGTCTTAGGTGGGGTGCGGTTGATCTCGTCGGCAAGCAGCAGGTTGGTGAAAATGGGCCCGGCACGGAACGCGAAGTGCCCCGACTGCATCTCGTAAATGGTTGAGCCGAGCAAGTCGGCGGGCAGCAGATCGGGCGTGAACTGCACCCGGGTGAATCGAAGACCCAGCGCGGCGGCGAAGGATCGCGCGATCAGCGTCTTGCCAAGGCCGGGCAGATCTTCGATGAGTACGTGGCCACTCGCGAGCACGGCAGTGAGGATGAGCCGCAACGCAGCGCGCTTCCCGACAACCACACGTTCGATTTCGTCGAGCACCGCCTCGCAGTGCGCGGTGGTCGTCGCGGCGGGCATGGTGGCGCCTTCTGTCATATCTGCTCCAATTTTCGCAGAATTTCTTCTAACGCCCCGCGGCCTGGCCCCGGCTCGCGGTCACCGGTACGCGAGACGTTGTTCGGGTTAACCCAGTTCCATAATTCGGCGCCGAAGAGCATTTGGCCCGCTGATTGAAACACCGCCGGATCTTTGGCCTGCCTTTGGCCGGTTGCGATTTCGTACCGCCGCGCGAGCATTGGACGCAGATGCCGGTCCCAATCGGCCCGGGTGGAGTCCGACCAACGGATCGTGGTCTGCGTGTTGGACAGCCAGCGGCGCAGCGAATCTCCGAGATCGTCTGGCTTCGGCTCGGCATCGAGTTCGGTCCCATGTGTCAAAAGCCGGCGGAAATTGAGCAGCACCAGCGCCAGGGCGACACCCGACGCCGCCAACACGAACCGACGATCGTGCGCTATCAGCGCCAGCAGCTCGATCCCGACGATGAGGCAAATACCGAGGGCGATAAACCTTCTCATGCTGGGCTCCTGGAGCCCAGTTCGTCGAGGACCAGTCGAAGCACCCGCACCGCCACCTCGCGATGGCGCTCGTTCATCACATGCGGGCTGAACCGGGCCTCGGCGAACAGGTTCACCAACTGAACGGCGTTATCGGCATGTAGCGCATGGTGTTCGATGGCGCGGGCCAGCACCTCGGTCGCGGTGTCGAATTCCTGGGGAACCGCTCCGGGAACATTCGCGAGTTCACGTTCCATCGCGGCGTAGCAGGCGATGATCGCCTCCCTCGGTTCGCGGCTTAGATCCACCATCTCGGCCAGCCCGCGTTCGGCTGCCCGCGCCAGTGATTCCGAACGCATGGGCGGTGCCGCGGATTCGGCGCGATCGTCGGCTGCAGCACCCAAGGTGCCCGATGTCGCCGCGCGCCAACGCCGCCGCGACATGACGACCGACCCCACAACGATCAGCAGCAGCATCGGGATCGTGCCGGCAAGCAGGATTCCGAGCATGCTTCCACTGTTGTTCTGCGGGTGCTGTTTGGGCGGCTGGGTGGCGCCGTTTGCCGACGGCGGCACGCTCGGATCCGGTGGCGCGGGGGGAGCGACACCGTGCGGCAACCATAATCGGGCCAGCAGCATCGCAATCAACAGCCACGCCACGATCACAGCGAGCCCGATCAGCAACACCCGCCAGCTCGGTCTGCCCCTGCCGGCGCCGAGCATCTCGGACAAATCCGCTTGTTTGGGCGCCATCGCACGCGGGTCTCGCAACCGCGCGATGATTGCGATCGCCAGCAGCGTGAGCGTCGCGCTCAGGGCCACCACCACGAAGACCATTGCCGCCCGACCGCTGCCCGGCTCCGTACGTGCGGCGTGGCCTTGAGCCGGAAGGTATCCGCGCAAGGCGGCAGCAGCAATGAACAAGAGCACGATCAGGGCAACAACGCGGCCTGTCGGCTTGTCAATACCGGGCATTCGCACACCACTCGACCGGCCGCCGTTGCGGCCCTGGCTTTGATTCGTACCGGCCAGCTTCATACTGGCACGTGAGGCGCCCATGCCGCCAGAATCGCGAACTTATCCACAGTTGTAGCTTCATCCACAACCAACGACAGACGCCGTCTGACGCGCCGGATCTGACAGGGGTGGTCCGTAGCTTCGGGGTATGGCCACCTGCGTGAGTGCCGCGGAAGCACGGGAGCGGATCGGCGCTGCTCTCGACGCTATCGACGCTGCGCACGCCGTGCTGCGCGACACTGGCTCCGACGTGGTTGGCAACAACTTTCGCGTTGACGTCGCGGAGCGGTTGGAGACCCAGGACCGCACCAACCGCGGGCTCATGTATCGGTTCTTCGCCGAGATCGCCGATCCACCTGACGGCAGCGAGTGCGTACCGGCTGTACGGGAGATGCTCTGGGCGCGGCTGCGCGTCCCACCCAGACAAATCCTCCGCCGCTTCAAACTCGCTGCCCGGATACGGCCGCAGCGCACGCTGACCGGTCCCCCGATTCCGCCGGAGCTACCCGAGTTGGCGGCCGCGGTGGAAGCAGGCGCAGTCGGCGAGGACCACATCCGCGCGGTATGTGCAGCCGTGGACGTACTACCCTCTTGCGTCTCGCCCCCTGATGCCGCGGACGCCGAGCGCACGCTGGTGCAGCACGCCACCAAACTCGACGCCGGCGTCGTCACCAAGTTAGGTCAGCGCATCGCCGACTACCTCAACCCCGACGGCCATTTCAGCGACGACGATCGGGCCCGACGCCGTGGTCTGCACCTCGGCCCGCAGGGACCCGACGGCATGTCCCGGCTGTCCGGATTGCTGGACCCCGAGGCCCGCGCATATTTCGAAGCCATCGAAGCGGCCGTACGGCCTGGCCGTCACCAACCCGATCGTGCCCAGTCCGAAGAGCGCGATCGGCGCACACCCGCCCAACGCTGTCACGACGCGCTCAAACTCGGCCTGGAAACCGCCATCGCGTCAGGCGAACTCGGGATACACCGGGGTCATCCCATCACCGTCATCGCCACCACTACACTGACCGATCTCAACCAGGCTGCTCACGCCGTGGTCGACCCGTCGATCCCGATGCCCGCGCCGGCGCACACCGGGGGTGGCTCGCGGCTGCCGATGCCGGATCTGATTCGCATGGCCGCCAAGGCCATCCACTATCTGGCAGTGTTCGACAACCACACCGCGCGGCCACTGTATCTGGGCCGCCAGAAGCGCATCGCCACCGCCGACCAGAGGCTGATCTGCTATGCCCGCGACCGCGGCTGCACCCGTCCCAATTGCCTCGAACCGGGCTATCGCTGCGAGGTGCACCATTCGCCGGACTGGGCAAAGGGTGGCCGGACCGATGCGGACAAGCTGTTTTTCGCCTGCGGATGCGACCATTGTGTTGCGAGCCTGGGCGAACAGCACACCGAGGTCACCCCCAGCGGGCGACTTGGGTGGACCGACGGCAGCGGTCCCCCCGCGATAAACCACGCTCACCACCCCGAGGAACTCCTCCGCGGAGATCCCGACCCGCCCGAGGATGAAAGTTGAGGGACGCAGAACTAGGCCACAGTGAACGGCCGGAAGCTGCCGTCGAGAACCTGGCTGTGGCCGATCGTGCGTCCGCTGACCACACCCGCATCCACCATTGTCAACTCCACCGCCGCCTGGGCGAACTCGTCCGCCGCGGCGGTGTCGACGAATTCGCTGGCGTAGTACGCCAGACCCGGCGTAAGGATTGGTTTGGAGGGTGACAGCGCGTTGACCGCGATGTTGTAATCGGCAAGATCGAACGCCGCGCACTGGGTGAGATGCTCCAGCGCAGCCTTGCATCCGCCGTAGCCGGGCAGGACTCCGCCGCTGCGGTCGGGGTACGGTCCGTCGCCGGGCAGCCGTGACGCGACCGAAGTGATGTTGATGATCGAGCCACCGCCCGCCGCGATCATGTCGGGGCACACCATTTGCATCAGCTCGTAAGCGGCAAAGACCACGATGTCGAAATGCCGGCGATAGGCGGCTAGCGGTGTGCCGAGGAAAGGTGGCCAGCCGGGTTTGGCGGCGCCCGGTGCCGCCTTGGCGGGCTTGGCGCGCGGCTCATCGCCGGGCGACGGCGGCCGGCCAGGTGCAGTGAATGCCGCGTTGTTCACTAGAATTGTGATGGGGCCCAACGCATCTCGCGCTGCGCTCACCAACAGGCCGATGTCGTCGCGGTTCGTCAGATCGGCCCGGATCGCGACCGCGCGTCCGCCCGTCGCCTCGATCTCGGTGACGGTCTCGCCAATGGTTCCCGGCAACCGGTCATTCCACACCTGTTCGGTGCGCCCGGCGACGGCCACCGCCGCACCCTCCGCGGCGAGCGCCAGTGCGATCGCCCGGCCCAACCCCCGGCTGCCCCCGGTGACGATCGCGGCCCGACCCGCAAGTCGCCGAGTCATCCCGTCACCCCGTGCACGACGATGGCGGTGGTCTGATCCACCCACACCTCGTCCAACTCTTCGTCTGGGCGCAGCAGCATTCGCAGCATCGTCGCTCCTCCAATCAGCTCGATTAACCGGTCTGGGTCCACATCGGGATGCGCTTCACCCCGGTAGACAGCTTCGCGCAGCCGCAGCCGCACCGCGGTGAACAGGTCGACGAACCGCGCCATCACGCGGGCATTGAGATCAGCATCCGCCGTCATATCGGCCACCAGCCCGGGCAAGGCGGCCCGCACCACCGGGGTGGTGAACACATCGCGGGTGGCCTCGATCATCATCCGAACGTCCGCTGCGATATCGCCGGCCGGGGCCTCAAGCGCGGTAGGTGCCACCGGGAACGCCGCCTCGTGCACCAACTCGGCCTTGCTCGACCACCGGCGATATAGCGCCGATTTGGTGGTCCCGGCGCGTTCGGCGACGGCGGCCAGGCTAAGGTTCGAATAGCCGATTTCCACAAGCAGTTCCGCGGTCGCGGACAATATCGCCGAGGCGATCCGTGGGTCGCGGGGGCGCCCGGCACCTGGGGCCTTGTAAACGGACGACGGGTCTGCTTTCATAACGCTACCTACCGTATCGTAATTGCCTCAACGAAGGAGGCACCTGTGACCAACGAACCTGCTGTCGATAAGGTCGCCCGGCTTCAGCGCTCCAGCCGCGACGTCACTACCCTGCCTGCAGTGATGTCGAAATGGCTGTCAACAGTTCTGCCCGGCGGCGCCATACCGGAGATAACTGTCGAAAGCGGCGTGGACTCCACGGGCATGTCATCGGAAACCATCATCTTGGTGGCGCGCTGGCAGGAGGGCGGGCAGCCGATAGAGCAGAAACTTGTGGCCCGGGTGGCGCCCAGCGCCGAGGATGTCCAGGTCTTCCCGACGTATCGGCTTGACCACCAATTCGAAGTGATACGGATGGTCGGCGAACTGACCGACGTTCCCGTCCCGCGCGTGCGCTGGCTGGAGCCCACCGGCGATGCGCTGGGCACACCCTTCTTCGTGATGGACTACGTCGACGGTGTCGTTCCCCCAGACGTCATGCCCTATACCTTCGGTAATAACTGGTTCGCCGACGCGCCCCCCGAACGTCAGCGCGAACTGCAGGACGCCACCGTCGGGGTGCTGGCTACCCTGCACTCAATCCCTAACGCGGAGAATCTGTTTGCTTTCCTGTCCGAGGGTCAGCAAGGCGATACCGCGCTGCGCCGGCACTTCAATTGGGTCCAGTCGTGGTACGACTTCGCGGTGCCGGACATCGGCCGGTCACCGTTGCTGGAACGAACTTTCGAATGGTTGCAAGAGCGCTGGCCCGACGAGACGGTCGCCCGTGAGCAGGTGCTGCTCTGGGGTGACTCCCGGGTGGGCAACGTTTTGTACCGCGACTTTCGGCCGGTGGCGGTGCTGGACTGGGAGATGGTGGCGTTGGGGCCACGGGAGCTCGACATCGCCTGGATCATATACGCGCACATGGTGTTTCAAGAACTGACTGGTCTTGCGGGACTGCCGGGCTTGCCTGAGGTGATGCGCGAGGAGGATGTCCGCGCGACCTATCAGCAGCTCACCGGCATTGAGGTGGGTGACCTGCGGTGGTTTTACGTGTATTCGGGCGTGATGTGGGCTTGCGTGTTCATGCGCACCGGTGCAAGGCGGGTGCACTTCGGAGAAGCCGAAAAGCCTGAAGACGTGGAATCGCTGTTCTATCACGCCGGATTGATGAAACGGCTTATCGGAGAGGATTAGCAATGCTCGGACCGCTCGACGAGTTCCCGGTACATCAGATTCCCCAGCCGATCGCGTGGCCGGGATCCTCCGACCGCAACTTCTACGATCGCTCCTACTTCAATGCCCACGACCGCAGCGGAAACATCTTCTTGATCAGCGGCATCGGCTACTACCCCAACCTCGGCGTGAAGGACGCGTTCGTGCTCATCCGGCGCGGAGACACCCAGACCGCGGTGCACGTTTCAGACGCCATCGACCAGGACCGGCTCAATCAGAACGTCATGAGCTACCGGATCGAGGTCAGCGAGCCGCTACGCAAACTCCGGGTGATCCTCGACGAAACCGAGGGCATTGCAGCCGATCTCACCTGGGAGGGGCTGTTCGACGTCGTTCAGGAACAACCGCACATCCTGCGGTCCGGCAACCGGGTGACCTTGCACGCGCAGCGTTTTGCGCAACTCGGGAGCTGGAGCGGACGGATCGCCGTCGACGGTGAGGAAATCGCGGTCGACCCCGCCACCTGGATTGGTAGCCGCGACCGGTCCTGGGGCATCCGGCCGATCGGCGAGGCCGAACCCGCGGGCCGGCCCGCCGACCCTCCTTTCGAAGGCATGTGGTGGCTCTACGTGCCAATGGCTTTCGACGACTTCGCCGTGGTGCTGATTATCCAGGAGGAGCCCAACGGGTTCCGCTCACTCAACGACTGCACCCGGGTTTGGCGCAACGGTCGCGTCGAGCAGCTAGGCTGGCCGCGGGTAAAGATCCACTACCGGTCCGGCACTCGGATCCCGACCGGCGCCACGATCGACGCGACCACCCCCGATGGAACCCCCGTCCACTTCGACGTGGAATCCAAGCTGCCGGTGCCCATTCATGTCGGCGGGGGCTACGGCGGCGATTCGGATTGGTTACACGGCATGTGGAAGGGCGAAAAGTTCGTCGAACGACTCACCTACGACATGAACGATCCGGCGATTATCGCGCGGTCCGGCTTCGGCGTTATCGACCACGTGGGCCGCGCGGTATGCCGCGACGGCGACCGGGATCCGGTGGAGGGCTGGGGCCTCTACGAGCATGGCGCGCTGGGCCGCCACGACCCGTCCGGCTTCGCCGACTGGCTAACGGTTGCGCCGTAGCTCTCTCGTCCCGAATGTCGAGTTGCCGGGTGATTGTGCGCAACACGTCGACGTTGGGCAATCCGCATTTGTCCTACGGAAGCGTCGAAATACGGTTGACTAGAGAGCGTGACTAACCCGCCGCGGATTGTCGACGTTGTTGTGGTCGGCGCTGGCTTTGCCGGACTGGCCGCGGCGCGCGAGCTGGCACAACAGGGCCATGACGTGCTGGTCTTCGAGGGCCGCGACCGCGTTGGTGGGCGCTCGTTCACCGGCAGCGTCGCAGGTCTGCCCGCGGACATGGGTGGCACTTTTGTCGGCCCGACCCAAGACGCCGTCCTCGCGCTGGCGGCCGAATTCCAGCTCCCGACAACTCCAACCCACCACCAAGGCAAGAACGTGATCCACTGGCGCGGCCGGGCGCGTTCCTATCGAGGCACCATCCCCAATCTCTCGCTAGCGGGGCTACTCGACATCGGCCGGTTGCGTTGGCAATTCGAGCGAATTGCCCGCAGCGTTCCGGTGGCGGCGCCCTGGAATGCGCGCGGCGCCCTGCGGCTCGACAACCTGTCGCTGGGTGAGTGGTTGCGCTCAGCGCGCGCCAGCGCCTCGTCACGCGACCTGCTGACCATCATGGCCAGGGTCACGTGGGGATGCGAACCCGACGACGTGTCGATGCTGCACGCCGCCCGCTACACGCATGCCGCCGGCGGGCTGGACCGTCTCCTCGACGTCGAGAACGGCGCCCAGCAGGACCGATTCCCAGGCGGCACACAGCAGATCGCCGAGGCGGCAGCGGCCGAACTCGGCACACGCGTCGTGCTCAACGCACCGGTGCGTCGCATCGACCGGCACGGTGCGGGAGTGACGATCACCTCCGATCGCGGCCAGGCCGAGGCCGGGTACGTCATCGTCGCGATCCCGCCGGCCCATCGTGCGGCCATCGAGTTCGCTCCCCCGCTGCCCGCCGAATATCACGAGCTCGCCAAGCATTGGCCGCAGGGCCGGCTCAGCAAGGCCTACGCGGCCTACTCCGCTCCGTTCTGGCGGGCCGACGGGTTCTCCGGCCAGGCGCTGTCCGACAAGGGCCCGGTGTTCATCACCTTCGACGTCAGCCCGCATTCCGACGGACCCGGCATCCTGATGGGGTTCGTCGACGCGCGCGCGTTCGACTCGCTTCCCAGCGAGCAGCGCCGCGGCGACGCGCTGCGCTGCTTCGCCTCGCTGTTCGGCGACGACGCACTTAAACCGCTCGACTATGTTGATCATCGTTGGGGCGAAGAGGGTTTCGCGCCGGGCGGTCCGACCGCGGCGGTACCCCCGGGGTCGTGGACACGATTCGGACCATGGTTACGCGAGCCGGTCGGGCCCATTCACTGGGCCGGCACCGAGACCGCAGACGAATGGACCGGGTTCCTCGACGGCGCCGTAAGGTCGGGCCAGCGCGCCGCCGCCGAAGTCGCCGCCGCGCTATGAGCTGACCCGCCGCCCCCGGCCCTGGTCGGTCGCCGAGTCGGCGAGTGCCCGCATGTGGCGGTTCACCTCACCGGGCACTTCTGGTGGTGTGTCTCGCAGATAACCAGCTGTACCGACCAGTGGTCTTGTATACCGACCACTGGTCGGTTAGAGTTGGGCGTACCCATGGTGGAGGTGGCAAT
>JBEKNM010000123.1:0-9696 GCA_049522835.1 Mycobacterium sp. | reverse complement strand
ACAAGTTCGACGTGGAGCACATCCGCGCGGTGAACCCGAACATCGTCTATGCCCGCGGTTCGGCATACGGCGACAAGGGAGCCGAACGCGACGTCGGTGGCTACGATGGGACAGCCTTCTGGACCCGCAGCGGCGTGGGCTATGCGCTGACCCCGGAAGAGCTGGGCGCGCCCCTGTCACAGGGGATTCCCGCCTTCGGTGACTCTATCGGCGGCATGTTCATCGCCGGTGGTATCTCGGCGGCACTGCTGCATCGCACGCGAACCGGGGAAGCCCTCGAGCTTGACGTCTCGTTGCTGAGCACCGCGTGGTGGGCGGCGGGTGCAAGCGTGACGCAGGGCATGGAGGCCGGCGAGGTCATGCGTAACGCAATGCCGGGATCCGCCCAGTCGGTGAATCCGTTCATGGGCAACTACCAAACCTCCGACGGCGGCACGATCAACCTGTGCATCATCAGCCCGACTGGCTTGATCCGCGACACGTTTGAGCACCTCGGCATCCCCGCGGCCGCCGAAGACCCACGCTTCGCCGACGTGCTCCCGTTGATCCAAAACGCCGACGCGGCCGTCGAACTTATTGCGAAGGCCTTCGCCAGCAAGACTTTTGATTACTGGCGGCAGCACTTGAGAACGATGAAGGGTCAGTGGGCGCCGTTCCAGAGCCTGCTCGACCTGGCCGAGGATGAGCAGGCGATTGCCAACGACATGATCGCCGAAGTAGAGCTCGCCTCGGGCGGTGCTCCGTTCCGGGTGGTGCGCGGGCCGGTTCAGTTCAACCACGAACCCCTGGAGACCACCAGAGCGCCGCAAGCCTCCGAGCACACCGAAATCGTTCTGATGGAGATCGGTATGGATTGGGACCGCATCGACGCACTCAAAGAATCGGGCGCCATTGCATGACGGGCATGAATGACGTTGCCGACGCCATCCTGACAACCTGACCGCGTGGCCTGTGCGACAGCGGATCTCAGGACGGATCGCCCCTGCGGAAAGAGACGATTTCAGCCCATCGGCTTCCCTTCGCCTCGACGAAGTCGAAATTCTCAGGCTCCGCGAGGTCGCGTAACGCCTGCACATTGAGCCGGTCGGGATCGGGAAACATCTCCAGGAAGACCAGCCTGGCGCCCGGTTTCAATACGCGGCCGAGCGAGCGAATGCACGCCTGCTGGTCGGGCACCTCCCCGATCACCGCGGCTAGGAAAGCGACGTCAAAAGAGTTGTCCGGGAATGGAAATCCCTCGCCCGCTTCCCCGGAAGTGAAACCGACGTCGTAGCAGCCGGCCCGCTCGAGTTGCCGCCTGGCCTTCTCGAGCATTTCGGGCTGGATGTCGAACAAGTCGAGTCGACCGTAGGTGAGCCGGCGGGCGATCTCGACGCTGAAGAAGCCGGGGCCCGGCCCGGCTTCGAGCACATGCTCAGCACCGGTTAGGCCGAGATGGTCGATCTTGCGTGCTGGTTTCAGCAGTGCTCGGCGCAGCGGGTTGTCAAGAATAAGCGTCGCTTGATGCGGGAAAGGAGAGTGCGCCTCGCGCCTCTTGCGCAGCAGTGCGTCCACCCATGTCGTCGGCATAACTTAGGGTATCCTAACTTACATAGGATGCCAATAGCGCCGGATCAGGACACCTTCTTGACCGGCGCTGAGTAGTTGGGCTTGCCCAGGCCAAGCGTGTACTGGCCGATCATGTTTCGGAACACTTCCAGCGTGCCGCCGTAGATTCCGACCAACGGGGCGAAGCGGTAGACGTACTCGGCACTGCCGTCATCGGCGGCCCCGTCGGTCCCAAAGGGTAGCGCCGAGGCGGCGCCGAGTATGTCCATCAGGTCCGGGGAGATGTCTCGCATCGTCTGGGCGATGGCGACCCGGCCGTAAATGCTCGGCGCCGACAGTGCCGCCTCCATCCGGGCGAAACTGCGGCCCAGTCGATACGCGACGGACTGATCGTCAAGAAGCCGGCGCCCGCTGGGATCCGGCTGGGTCACGCGCGCCACGGCCTTATCCACCGCCGTGGCCATAGATCCGGCCTGGTGCATCATGATCGAGGTGTCCTGCAAGCCGTCGGCTGCCGCTGCGACTGCACCGTGCTCGGTGTTAAGTGGCTCGCGCAGCACGGTCCAACCCGCGTTCACCTCGCCCAGCCGGTACTTGTCGTCGACGCGGACGTCGCTGTAGTAGACGATGTTGGTCCGGTCGCCATCCACGGTGCGAAGACCCTGGATTTCGATGCCCGGCGAGTTCAGCGGAACCAGGAACATGGTCAGGCTCTTATGTTTTGGCGAATCCGGGGCGGTGTTGGTGATCAGGAAAACGTACTGGCAGTTGTGCGCGCCGGTGGTGAACATTTTCGAACCGTTGATCAGCCAGCTGCCGCCGTCGCGCACCGCGCGGGTCTTGCAGGTGGCGATGTCGGAGCCGCCTTCCGGCTCGGTGTAGCCGAGGCACAGCCGGACCTCGCCACTGAAGACCCGAGGCAGCACCTCGTTCTGCAGTTCTGCTGAGCCGAACTTCGCCACCGACCGCGCCACCATGGCGGTGGTTCCCCAGGTCACCCATGGCACGTGTGCCCGGCGCTTCTCCTGCTCCCAGATACGGCGGCGCACTCGGCTGAACCCGCCGTCGGATTCCGACTTCCACTCCAACGCCAGATAGCCCGCAGCGCCGAAGGCCAAATGCACACCCTCGTCGAAGTTATCGCCCGTTTCACGGTCGCGACGCCTGACCTCCTCGGTCACCTGCGCCTTCAGGAAGTTGCGGGCCTCGTCGCGGAAGGCCTCGTCGTCATCGGACAGCTCAACGCGGGAGAAATCCATGCCTGGGTCCCCTCCTAGACCTGAGCGACCTGTGGCGAACTCTCGCGGGCAGCCACGATCTCGGCGACCCGCTTGGCGCTGGTGCCCGGATCACCACCCGCCAGCGCCCATCCCCTGGCGCGTACCAGATACGCGGTCGCGGCGGCTTCGGCCGAGACCCCAAGGCCACCTTGGATATGCACCGCCATCGTCGCCGCCTTCGCGGCCTCCTCTGCCATGAACACGAACGCGGACGGCGCCAACTCTGGTCGTACGTCGGGTTCGTTTTCCAGGAACCAGGCGGCGCGCCGGGTGAGGTTACGTCCGCCCTGAACGGTGATGGCCATATTCGCCAGCGGGTGTGAAATGCCCTGCAGCGTCGAAATCGGTACACCCAGCGTGTAGCGGTTCTTGGCGAACTCCGCGGCGATGGTCATCGTCTCCTCGACCAGGCCCACCAGGGCCGCAGCCGTCAGCAATCGCCATTCGTCCAGCGCGCGTTGGTACTTCGCCAGCGCGTCGCATCCCTGAGCCACCACCGTACGGGCGTCGGCAGCCCCCGGATCCACCCAGGCCATCGGCAGCCGACCGATGTTGTCGACCTTCGCCGGCCGGGTGCCGAACGTCAGGCGCACGATCTGGTCACCGTCACGAACGATGATGTGGTCGGCGATCGAACCCGTTGGAATCAGTCGGACACCCTCCGCGCTGTCGATGCGCGCGTCGAATGCTGCCAACTGCTCTCCGTCAGCCACACCGGCGGTCTCGTCACCCAGTGCTCCCAGGCTGGCCAGTAATCGGGCGGCGCAGATGTGGTCGATCCACGGAACCGGAGCCAGTGACCGACCGATCTCTTCGGCCACCAGAGTGAGGTCGACCAGCGTCGCGCCGTCGCCGCCGCAGGACTCGGGTAGTGCCATCGTCGTCGCGCCCATCGCGCACAACCGCTCCCACATGTTCTTGTCGAAGCCGGAAGGTTCAGCGGCACGGACTGTTTCGATCGGGCAGTGGGTCTTGAAGAATTGTTTGTAAGCACTCTGCAGATCCATGTGGTCTTCGGACAGGCTGTAGTCCAGTCTGCGCAACTCGTAGCGGTCCATCGTCAGTGCTCCCGTTCGGTGGTCTCAGGCGGCGTCTAAAAAGAAGTGCCGAAGAAGAATTCTTGTGCGTTGTTATAGAGGTAGTTGTCCAGCACCTCGGCGGGTAGCTCCAGCGCACGCGCTTCGGGCACGACGCGATGCATCCGCAGAACCGGCCAGTCCGATGCGAAGATCACTTTATTCTTGCCGCGGGTCCGCATGTAATGCAGCAGACTCTCGGGCAGCCGCTTGGGCGACCAAGCCGATGTCATCAGCCGCAGATTGCTGTATTTGATCAGCAGCCGGATCGCGACGTCCCACCACGGATCGGCCCCGTGGATCATGCACAGCTTGAGTTCGGGGAACCGTACGCAGACCCGGTCGAGATGGATGGGGTTCTGCACCTCCCCGGGGATCGGGGGTCCGGGAAGGCCGGTATTTATGCACAGCGGTAGCTCGATCTCGGCGCATTTGGTGTAGAGCGGGTAATAGACGGCGTCGCTGGGCGGGTACTGGCCGTCGCCCCAGAAGCTTGGTCCCACAACGGCATACGCGATTGGCAGGTCGTTGACGAGGGCACCTAGTTCCCGCAGCGAACGCATCGGCCGCAGTAGGTTGAAACCGCCCATCGCCAGCGCGAACCGATCCGGCTTCGCCTCGACGAATTTGCGCACCGTCACCGACGGCTTGGTGAGGTTGTCCATCAGGACGGCTTTGCGCACGCCGTGGGTGTCCATTTCGTCGATCAACTCCGGCAGGTCGACGGGTGCGAACATCGACTCAGGACCCTTGAAATAGTCGTCGCGCACCTTGAGCATCCAGGTGGGTTGTTGGTCGGTCTCACCGAAGTTGACATTGATTAGGCAATCAATGACTCGACTGACCGGGCTTGCTGTCATTTCGCGGCCCCTGTCATTTCGAAATCACAGCCTTCTCGTGAGCCAGACGTTTCGCCCAGCGGTAATCCGCCTTACCGTTGCCCAAGCGCTGGACACGCTCGACGAAGATGAACTCCTTGGGCGCCTTGAACCGCGCCAGCTGCGCCGTGCAATGTGCGTGCAGCGGCTGGTGACCAGTGTCGGCTCCATCGCGCAGCTCGACGAGGGCGACCAGTTCTTCGCCCCAACGCTCGCTCGGGCGGCCGACCACCAAGGCGTCGGCGATCTCCGGGTGGGCGCGCAGTACCTCTTCGACTTCTTCGACGAACACCTTTTCGCCGCCGGTGTTGACCACCAGCGAGTCGCGGCCGAACAACCGCAACGTGCCGTCGGATTCCAAACTGGCGCGATCGCCCGAAATCACCACGCGCTTACCGGCGACCTCCGGAAAAGTCTCGCGGGTGGCGTCGGCATCGTTGAAGTATCCGAGTGGGATTCGACCTTCCCTGGCGACCCAACCCACTTCCTGCTCACCGGGCGCAAGAAAGTGGCTGTAGTCCTCGGACAGAACCAGTCCGCCCTCCCGCAGCGTGAAAGTGTCGGTTCGGGTGTCGCCATGGTTGTTCCCGAAGCCCATGTTTCCGGTTTCCGAGGAACCGTATCCGTTGATGAGTGTCATCTGGGGCAACAATTCCAACAGCGCCCGTTGATATTTCGGATTCGTTGCGGCCCCACCGGTGCCGATCGCATAAAGGGAAGACAAGTCGTATTGACCACGCCGCAACTCGGCAACCAACGGCGCGGCGTATGCGTCCCCGACCATTGTCATCATGCCGACCTTCTCCCGCTCGGCCGTCTCCCACACCGATTGCGGATCAAACTTCTTACCCGTGTCGTACAGCACTACCGTCGTGCCGGCCATGATCGCCGCGAACGCCGTCCACATGCCGGCGGCGTGCATCAGCGGTGAGACGGCGAACCACGGCGCGCCGCCCGCGCGCGCCTTGTCATGAATCTCCTGCGCGGACGCATGATCCGCGCCCAGCATCGACGACACGTAGATGTCGGACTGTCGCCACAGCACGCCCTTGGGCCGGCCAGTGGTGCCGCCGGTGCAGATCATGAGCAGATCATCGGGGGATCCCGTCACGCCTTGGTCGGTTTCCCCTTTCGCCAGTGCATCATCCAACGGCACGGCACCGGCCAGTTGCGGCGCGGTGCTTCCGTCATCGACCGACACCAACAGGTCGGCACTGTCGGGTCGAAGCACATCGGCGAACTTGGTGCCCAACGCGCGGTGGTAGATCACTGCCCGTGGTTGCACGTAATCGAGCAGCTCAGCGACCTCGCGGGGCGTGTAGTTGTAGTTGATGTTGACCGGGACGGTGCGCGCCTTGAGGCAACCGATCACCATGTCGGTGTAGAGATCGTTATGCATGATCAGCGCGACGCGATCCTGCCCGCATTCCCAGCGCTCGAGGGTGTCGCGTTCGCGATGGGCGCCGAGTCCCTTGCCGGCCAGAAAGTTCGCGAGCCGGCGCGTGCGATCTGCCGACTCAGCGAAGGTGCTGCGACGACTCCCGCATACCGTCATCGTACGGTCTGGAACGACGTCGGCGACTGTGTCGAGAACCGCGCCTATGGTCCATTCGCTCATGGCGGCTAAGAAGCCGAACCGACTTTGGCGCCGAGGAGCTCTAAGGCGTTGTCGCGCATAATCTTCCGAATATCTGATTCGTTGAAATCAGTGAGTTCTTCGGTGAACGACACCGGCGACTCCAGGCCTTCTCCGTGCGGCCAGTCAGAACCGAACAAGATCTTGTCGACGCCGATGACATGGGCCAGCTCACGCAAATCGTCCTCGTAGTATGGCGCGATCCAGACATTGTTGCGCAACTGTTCCACCGGATCCTCGGGGAACAACCGTGGGTAGTTGTTGGCCACCTTCTTCAAGCGCTTGATCAGTCGGTGCACGAAGTATGAACCGTTTTCGATGCTGACCGCCTTCAGTTTCGGATGGCGGGTGAACACACCGTGCACGATCATCGAGGCCACTGTGTCGTGGATGGCGCGGTCGTCGACGAGAATCTGGTCCAATGGATCCGTTCCGCCGAACGGCTCGAAAGTCGACTTGCCGCCCCACATCCCCGCCACTTGCAGGTAGCCGCTGTCGCTCAGGTGGAAGCCCACCGGCACGCCAACCTCTGCCAACCGGGCCCAGAACGGGTCATGGCTGGGATCACCCAGCGAGCGCGGCTTGACCACGCCGGGTACCGGCGCCGGGCGCACGAGAACAAGTTTGGCGCCACGTGCCAACACGGAGTCGAGTTCGTCGACGGCCTTGGCCGGATCGGCCAGCGAGATGATCGGCGCGGCGATGATCCGGTGATCCGGCCGGTCGAACCCCCAGTCCTCGTCCAGCCACAGGTTGAACGCGTGCACCGAGGCCATCGTCGCGTCGACGTCGTGCTTGAGCGCTTCCTCGACACCGCAGCCGAATGTCGGCAACATGAAGACCGTCTCGATGTCCTGGGTGTCCATCACCCGGACGCGGGCGTCCCGATTCTGATACTCCGGGTGCTCTCCCAGCCGCTCGACCTTCATCAACGACGCGGGGTCGACGCCCTCGGGAATTGTGCCACGGAACAACAAGTCCAGGCAGCCCGGCACGATGATGGGATCGAATGTCGGATTGGGAACAAACCGGTTCACCTGGTCGCCGATGATCGCCTGGGTGTGCCTGCCGTCGCTGAACATCTGGACGCCGCGCCTGCGGAACTTCTTGTCCAGGTGCCGAGTGAAGGCGTCCAGCGGCTCGTAATAGTGGTTGTCGACGTCAATTGCCTTGTAGCTCAAGTTACTCATCATGATCCTTTCCGGGAGCACCGGTGAACACTAGGCGTCGGAAGAATTCAGCGAGGGAAACTGCGGCGGTCGCTTCTGCAGGAAGCTTGTGATCCCCTCGATGACGTCGGGCCGCGGCATCGCCTCGTGCAGCAGGACCTCGGCGCGCGAAGTAGCCTCCACCACACCGCGCGTGGCGTCACCGTATAGCTGCTGTTTGATCACCGCCATCGAAGCCGGCGAGCAGTTGGCAGCGATGTCCTCCGCGTAGTCCACGGCACGCTTCATCAGATCTTCGGCCGCAACGACCTCTTTGACCAGGCCGAGCTCGGCCGCTTCCTCGGCAAGGAAGGTACGGGCGCTCAACAACAGGTCGAGTGCGACTCCCCAGCTGGTCAAGCGCGGAAGTATCCAGGAGATGCCGAATTCGGCGATCAGTCCACGGCGAGCGAACACGGCGGCGAACTTGGCCCCGGCGGCGGCGAACCGGACATCGCACATCAGTGCCTGGGTGAGACCAATGCCGACGCAAGGACCGTTGATGGCCGCAATGATGGGCTTGCGCAGCGTGGTCACAAAATGGGGCGGGCGTTCCCCGACCAAGTCAGCCAGATTCGTCTGACCCGCCTTCTCCATTGTCTCGCCGACCTTGGCCGCCGAACTCGGTGCGCCCAGATAGGCGCCGGCACAGAATCCCCTGCCCCGGCCGGTCAGCACGATCACCCGGACGGCCGGGTCCGCTTCGGCTCGATCGACGGCAGCATAAAAACCGGCGGCGATGTCGGGACCCCAAGCGTTGAGGCGCTCCGGGCGATTGAAGGTGATGACTGCGACGCCGGTGCTCGTAGCCTCGTAGAGCACCGCGTCTTCGGCACCGGAAGCACCGTCGTTGCCGGACATCTGCCGCGGCACCTCCTCACGCCTGACTACCGGATCCAGCCTACTTTGCATCCATACTGTATATCTTTCAGTACCGCATTCCACAACTTGCCTTGCGCCCTCGTAAAATAGGGACCTAACAGCGAATTTCCCCTCGTTGAAGCAAGACTCCGGCCGTGTCTTGCCGGTGCTGATAACACGAAGTCCGCTGTGGGCAGACTCGATCCGCGTCGCGGACTCCACGCGCGAAAGCCGGGAATGTTTACCGCTAGCGCAGATCAGTCGTCTAGCCCGCTGCTACCCCGCCACTTCACTTCCGTCAGGTCGCGCTCGGCAACGGCCCGGTCACATGGCGTGGCCGGGCCTTTAGACATCGATGAGGCCGAGGCGGCGGTAGGCGTTGTCGATCTGGGTCTTGGCCTCAGCCGGCAACACCGCTTGCGGTGGCCGGGAATGCGGATAGGCGCCTATTGGCAGGCCCAGCACTGAGGCGGCGTACTTGAACGCGCCACCCCAATGGGTGAAGTAATCGGATCGTCCTGGGTAGCAGGTCCACCACGACCCCATGTCGAGATCGAATTGGTCCATACCGGACTCGCGGCCGTAGTCCATGGCCTCAAGGAGCTTGTCGTTCAACACCAGATCCCAGTACTCGGAGAACAGCCGCCGCTGGGGCGTCTCAAACAGATAGCCGGCGGTGCCCAACTGCGCCGGGCACACGATTCCAGCCCGCAGCCATCCAGCCCGGTAGACCGTCCTGTCGCATTCCCACACCACCAGGCCGGGAGCCAGCTCGTGCAGCCGCCTGCTGCTCTCGGGGCGGAAGGCGCCCTCCTTCGTTGCGCAGACCGCGGGCACCTCGACGTAGATCTGCGCGCTTTCAGCCGGAGTCAAGACGTAGCCCGAGGACGGGGAGTTGAACATGCCCAGGGCGATGTCGGTGCGAGAAGCGATGTATTTGTAGAATCTCAGCACGCCTTCGCCGCCATGGGCCTCCATCATCGGGGTTTGGATGTAGGCGATGTCGGCGCCGGCGTCCTGGGCGTGCAGCGTCAAATCCAGACAATCCTTGGCTGACATGGCCGCCGTACACGCCTGCACGACGACGTCGGGGTTCGCTCTGCGGCCCTCATCAATCGCAACCTCTAGCAAGCGCTTCCGCTCATCAAGGGTCAATGACCAGAACTCGGCGATGCCGCTGGTGCACCACAACATCGGGTGCCCGAGGTC
>JBEKNM010000122.1:0-9736 GCA_049522835.1 Mycobacterium sp. | reverse complement strand
ACCACACCGCACAGCCCCGGTAATCCCTGCGAGCTGGGGGCGCCACCCGCTTGCCGGGGGGTTAGGCTCGCGGCCCAGAATCATTGCGGCGCACGGAGTTCTCTGCCAAGTCGAGGACGGCGGCAAGTCGCTGCGGGTCTTCGCCGGATGCCGACCGGGCCACCAAACCGTCGAGAACAAGTTCCAGGTAGCACTGCAGGACGTCATCAGGGACGTCGTCGCGCACCCGGTGTGCCTCCTTTTGCCGGCGTAGCCTTTCGTGGGTCGCCGCTGCCAGTTCCGCGGAGCGCTCAGCCCATCCTCGGCTGAATGCGGGGTCGTTGCGCAGCTTGCGTGCGATCTCCAACCTGGTGGCAAGCCAGTCGAACTGGTCGGGCGCAGCAAGCATGTCGCGCATGACTTGGATGAGACCCTCGCGGGACGCGACGTTGGCCATCCGCTCCGCGTCCTGATGCGCCAGCGCGAAGAACAGTGCGTCCTTGTCGCGGAAGTGGTGGAAGATCGCGCCGCGCGACAAACCGATCGCCTTTTCCAACCGCCGGACCGTGGCTTTTTCGTAGCCGTATTCGGCAAAGCAACGACGAGCGCCGTCGAGGATCTGACGGCGGCGAGCCGCCAGATGGTCCTCGCTGACCTTGGGCACGGGTGCGCGTTAGCCCGACTTCAGCATGTTGCGCAGCACGTATTGCAGGATGCCGCCGTTGCGGTAGTAATCCGCTTCTCCGGGGGTGTCGATGCGCACCACCGCGTCGAACTCCACTGTGTTTCCAGCGTCTCCGCCGGTATCTTTGCTGGCCTTGACGTGCACCGTCTTTGGTGTCTTGCCGTCGTTCAGCGCGTCGATACCGGTGATGTCGAACACCTCGGTACCGTCCAGTCCCAGCGACGAAGCCGACTCGCCTTCCGGGAACTGTAGCGGGATGACACCCATGCCGATCAGGTTGGAGCGGTGGATGCGCTCGAACGACTCGGTGATCACCGCCCGCACGCCCAGCAGCGACGTGCCCTTGGCCGCCCAGTCCCGTGACGAACCGGACCCGTACTCCTTGCCGCCGAGCACCACCAGCGGAATGTCTTCTGCCGCATAGTTTTGCGCCGCGTCGTAGATGAATGCCTGCGGGGCCTTCCCGTTTTCGGGGTCTTGGGTGAAGTCCCGGGTGTACCCGCCGGAAACGTCGTCGAGCAACTGATTGCGCAACCGGATGTTGGCGAACGTGCCACGAATCATGACCTCGTGATTGCCGCGCCGCGACCCAAAGGAGTTGTAGTCCTTGCGCTGCACGCCGTGCTCGTCGAGGTACTGCGCTGCCGGGGTGCCCGGCTTGATGCTGCTCGCGGGCGAGATGTGGTCGGTGGTCACCGAATCACCGAGCAGCGCCAGCACGCGGGCGCCGCTGATGTTGCCGACCGGCTCAGGCTCGGCGGACATCCCCTCGAAGTACGGTGGCTTGCGCACGTACGTCGAATCCGCATCCCACTCGAAGGTGTTGCCGCTGGGCGTGGGCAGGTTGCGCCAGCGCTCGTCGCCCTTGAAAACGTCGGCGTAGTTCTTGACGAACATCTCCTGGTTGATCGCCGAGGCGATGGTGTCCGAGACTTCCTTCTGCGACGGCCAGATGTCTTTCAAATAGACATCTTTGCCTTCTTTATCCGTCCCGAGTGGCTGGGTTTCGAAGTCGAAGTCCATGGTCCCAGCCAGTGCATAGGCGATTACCAGCGGTGGCGAAGCCAGGTAGTTCATCTTCACATCGGGGTTGATGCGGCCCTCGAAATTCCGGTTGCCCGACAGCACTGCTGCCACCGAAAGGTCGTTGTCGTTGACCGCCTTTGAAATCTCATCCGGCAATGGGCCGGAGTTGCCGATACAAGTGGTGCAGCCGTAGCCGACCAGATAGAAGCCCAGTTTCTCCAAGTAGGGCCACAGGCCGGACCTGTCGTAATAGTCGTTGACCACCTGCGAGCCCGGCGCCATGGTGGTTTTCACCCATGGTTTGGAGGCCAGTCCCTTGTCGACGGCATTGCGGGCCAGCAGCGCCGCGCCCAGCATCACCTCGGGGTTGGAGGTGTTGGTGCACGACGTGATCGCGGCGATCACCACCGCACCATGGTCCAGCACGAACTCGCCGAGTTCCGCGCACTTGACCCGCACCGGGTTGCTCACCCGGCCCTTCGAGTGCGCGGCCGCCGATTGCACTGCGGGGGCGTCGTCGGCGTGGCCGTTCGACAGTTCACCCGGGTCGCTGGCCGGGAACGACTCGTCGACCACCTCGTCCAGCCTGGAGTAGTCCTTCTTACCGGGATCGTCGCCGACGTAGGTGGGAATGGTCTTGCGGAACGTGGATTTGGCGTCAGACAACGCGATTCGGTCCTGCGGACGCTTCGGGCCGGCGATGGACGGCACCACTTCGGACAGGTCGAGTTCGAGGTATTCCGAGAACGCCGGCTCGTGCTTAGGGTTGTGCCACATACCTTGTTCTTTGGCGTAGGCCTCGACCAGCGCCAGCTGTTCGTCGGAGCGGCCGGTGAACCGCAAATAGTCGATGGTCTCTTTGTCGATCGGGAAAATCGCTGCGGTGGAACCGAATTCAGGGCTCATGTTGCCCAGGGTGGCGCGGTTGGCCAACGGCACCGCGGCCACGCCGTCGCCGTAGAACTCGACGAACTTGCCGACCACCCCGTGCTTGCGCAGCTTTTCGGTGACGGTCAGCACCACGTCGGTGGCCGTGACACCCGGCCGGATCTCACCGGTCAACTTGAAGCCGACCACCCGTGGGATCAGCATCGACACCGGCTGACCGAGCATTGCGGCCTCTGCTTCGATGCCACCCACACCCCAGCCCAGGACACCGAGGCCGTTGACCATCGTGGTGTGCGAATCGGTGCCCACGCAGGTATCCGGATACGCATCTACTGTCCCTCGCGCGTTCGCGCGCTCCATCACCACACTCGCCAGGTATTCGATGTTGACCTGGTGCACGATGCCGGTGCCCGGGGGCACCACCTTGAAGTCGTCGAACGCACCCTGCCCCCAGCGCAGGAATTGGTAGCGCTCTCCGTTGCGTTCGTACTCGATTTCGACGTTGCGCTCGAATGCGTCGGCCCGGCCGAACAAGTCGGCGATCACCGAGTGGTCGATGACCAGGTCGGCCGGCGCCAACGGGTTGACCTGGTCCGGATTGCCGCCCAGGTCGGCGACCGCCTCACGCATGGTGGCCAGGTCGACGATGCACGGCACGCCGGTGAAGTCCTGCATCACGACGCGGGCGGGCGTGTACTGGATCTCAATGCTGGGCTCTGCCTTCGGATCCCAGTTCGCGATGGCCTCGATGTGGTCTTTGGTGATATTGGTGCCGTCCTCGTTGCGCAGCAGGTTCTCGGCCAGGACTTTGAGGCTGTAGGGGAGTTTCTCGGTATTGGGGACGGCGTCGAGACGATAGATCTGGTAGCTCTTGTTCCCGACCTTGAGGGTGTCGCGAGCTCCGAACGAGTTCTCCGAATCTTTGCTAGTCACATCAACTCCCGGGGATTAAATTCTCCCGCCGACGGGCCGTGTCGACGGTGCCTTGCCACTTTAACAGTACGCTTGTCCTGCAATACAGCGGCACTCCTGTTCCAATCTTGTCGCATTCCAGTCTTGTCGCACACGGCGCCTGTTGGAACTCACTGACGCGGAAGTCGCGTACCGTGCCTGTAGCACTCGTGTAGCCCTTAAGGCAGGGAGGCCACACCATGACCGGGCAAGGTCCTTTCGTCCAACTACCCCAGACGATCCCTGCCTTCCAGCCCGTCCTGCCGCTCTACATACCGCAAGACGTCGACGTGACGGCGATCAAGGCCCAGGTCGCCGATGTTGGCGTCAGCGCGCCACCGGCGGCCATGCCCGGGCTGGTTGACGTGGTCAACCATGCGCACGCCGAGGGCATCAACCTCAAGATCGTGCTGCTCGACCACAACCCCCCGAACGACACACCCTTACGCGATATCTCCACCGTGGTCGGCGCCGACTACCCGGATGCCACGGTCCTGACGCTCAGCCCGAACTTCGTCGGCAGCTACAGCACTCATTTCCCGCGCGTCACGCTTGAGGCAGGCGAGGACATCGCCAAAACCGGCAATCCGGTGCTCTCGGCGCAGCATTTTTTGAATGAGCTCAACACCCCCGAGTTTCCGTGGAGTGGCTTGACCATCGTTCTGCTGATTGGCGTGCTTGCGGCAGCCGTCGGCACCCGGTTCCTGCAGCTACGCGCTAAGAGATCAGCAACGTCGGCGCAGCCCGCCGAAACGCAGATCGCAGAGCCCACTAGAGGCCTCTAACCACGCGCGTCGGGCTCATCCGGTCCTTTCGGACCGGCCCACGCGATTCTTTACGGCAAACACGGTAGGTCACCGTTCGGTCACATTAAACGCACGTCCAGGGGGCATTTTGTGGCGCGCGCTTCCAGAGCGTCCTATGTGACGTACGGTGCAAATGATGCTCGTGTTGTCTTTGGCGCTTTTCGAGAAAAGTGTGGCCGGCGCCGCCCGTCCTCGTTGAGCCGTAGGAGATCTGAGTCGAATGACAGGTACCCGTCGTCGCTCCTGCGCGCGACCGACCACGAGGCTGGTCCGGGCCGTCATTCCGTCGGTCCTGAGCTTTGCGTTGCTGGTATCGATGCCTGTTTTGGCTCCCGCTGTGGCAAAAGCCGACCCCGCGGCTGACAGGATGGCCACGCTGATCGCGAACGTCGCCAAGGCCAACCAGGGCCTGGAAGACCTGAATGCCGAAATCCAGACGGAGCAGGAAAGCGTCAACAAGGCGATGGTCGACGTGGAGACCGCGCGGGACAACGCCGGCGCGGCCGAACACGACCTAGAAGCCAGCCAGCAGGCGGTCACGGACGCCAACGCGGCGATCGCTGCGGCCCAACACCGCTTCAACACCTTCGCGGCGGCCACCTATATGAACGGTCCCTCGGGCAGCTACCTGACCGCGACCAGCCCCGAAGACATCATCGCCACCGAAAGCGCCGCCCAGACACTGACCGCCAGTTCTCAGGCGGTGATGGACAACCTGCAGCGGGCCCGGACCGAGCAGGTGAACAAGGAGTCGGCGGCTCGGCTGGCCAAGCAGAAGGCGGACAAGGCCGCCGCGGACGCGAAAGGCAGTCAGGATGCCGCGGTGGCCGCGCTCACCGATTCCAAGCGCAAGTTCGACGAACAACGGGAAGCGGTCAGTCGCGTGGCTGCCGAGCGCGACGAGGCTCAGGCCAAACTCGAGGCCGCGCGGCAATGGTCGGCGGGTAATGGTGGCCCCGGCGTCCCGCCGTCGGGCGACCGGTGGGACACCGGATCGCCGGGCGCGGCCGTGCCGCCCGTCGGGGGCCGCAGGTGGGATGGCGAATGGGACCCCACGCTGCCGGCGGTGCCCAGCGCCAACATCCAGGGCGACCCGGTCGCGGTGATGAACCAGGTGTTGGGCATCTCGGCCACCTCGACGCAGGTGACCGCCAGCATGGGGAAAAGCTTCCTGCAGGGGCTCGGCATCCTCAAGCCCGATGACACCGGCATCACCAACTCCCCTAACGGGGGACGGATCCCGCGGGTTTACGGCCGGCAGGCCTCCGAATACGTGATCCGTCGCGGCATGTCGCAGATCGGGGTGCCTTATTCCTGGGGTGGCGGTAACGCAGCGGGGCCGAGTCACGGAATCGACTCCGGGGCCGGCATCACCGGCTACGACTGTTCGGGTCTGGTCTTGTATTCCTTTGCCGGGGTGGGCATCAAGCTGCCGCACTACTCGGGTTCGCAGTACAACCTGGGCCGCAAGATTCCCTCTTCGCAGATGCGCCGCGGTGACGTCATCTTCTACGGCCCGGGTGGCAGCCAGCACGTGACGATCTATCTCGGCCAAGGCCAGATGCTCGAGGCTCCCGACATCGGTTTGAAGGTTCGCGTTGCGCCCGTGCGCAGCGGCGGCATGACCCCCTACGTGATCCGCTACATCGAGTACTAAACGAAGACGAGTACTGACGCTGACGGGAGATATGCGAGCACCTATGCACCACAAGCGATTTCGTTTGGTCAACCTAGGCTGGATCGCAGCATTGGTGACCGGGCTGATGCTCACGGTCGCCAGTCCGGCCACGGCAGACCCGGGCCAGTGGGACCCGACCCTGCCGGCAGCGGCCAGCGCCGGTGCCCCGGGAGATCCGCTCGCCGTCGCCAACGCTTCGCTGCAGGCCACCGCTCAGGCCACCCAGACCACGCTCGATTTGGGTAAACAGTTCCTGGGTGGGCTGGGGATCAACTTGGGCGGCAGTAATTCCCCCGACGCCACCAACACCAGCCCGAGCCGGATCCCGCGGGCCAGCGGCCGGCAGGCAATCGAGTACGTGATCAGGCGGATGGGGTCACAGATGGGCGTGCCGTACTCGTGGGGTGGCGGCACGCTGCAGGGCCCCAGCAAGGGGGTCGGCGACGGCGCCAACATCACCGGCTTCGACTGCTCGGGCCTGATGCGGTACGGCTTCGCCGGGGTCGGCGTGCTGATCCCGCGGTTCTCCGGTGACCAGTACAACGCCGGCCGCCACATTCCTCTCAACGAGGCCAGGCGCGGCGACCTGATCTTCTACGGCCCGGGTGGCAGCCAGCACGTCACCATGTACCTGGGCAACGGTCAGATGCTGGAGGCATCCGGAAGTGCCGCCAAAGTCACGGTGAGCCCGGTGCGCAGGCCCGGTATGACGCCGTTCCTGACTAGGATCATCGAGTACTGACCCAGGTGTGCTGCCCGGTTAGCGGTCTGGGGCCGCGCCGGCGGGCGGGTGTGATTTGCCCGGGCGGGAACCGCGACGTCGACGTAATCCCGCAGGCCTGGAATAGTTGGACGCGGTCGGGTTGAGCCTTGTCGGTTGAGCCCTAGAAGGTAAGTGGAAGGTAGTGGTTGATGACATCAGCAGGTGGGCCGCCCCCGGGCGCCAGCGGTTACTCGGGCCCGGGCGGCCCGCCGTCACACGCGGCGCCTTCAGGCGGTGCCGATGGGCTGGCCGCTGAGGTACACACCCTGGAGCGGGCCATCTTCGAGGTCAAGCGGATCATCGTGGGCCAGGACCAGCTCGTAGAGCGGATGCTGGTGGGCCTGCTGTCCAAGGGACATGTGCTGCTAGAAGGTGTTCCGGGCGTGGCCAAGACGCTGGCGGTGGAGACCTTCGCGAAGGTAGTGGGCGGCACGTTCTCGCGTATCCAGTTCACCCCGGACCTGGTGCCCACCGACATCATCGGTACCCGCATCTATCGGCAGGGCAAGGAGGAGTTCGACACCGAGCTCGGTCCGGTGGTGGCCAATTTCCTGCTGGCCGACGAGATCAACAGGGCACCGGCGAAGGTTCAGTCGGCGCTGCTGGAAGTGATGGCCGAACGTCAGGTGTCGATCGGTGGCAAGAGATTCCCGCTACCCAACCCGTTCCTGGTGATGGCGACGCAGAACCCGATCGAGCACGAGGGTGTCTACCAGCTGCCGGAGGCACAGCGGGACCGTTTCCTGTTCAAGGTCAACGTCGGGTACCCAACGCCGGAGGAGGAGCGCGAGATCATCTACCGGATGGGCGTCAGACCACCGCAGCCCAAGCAGATCCTGAGCCCGGGCGACCTGCTGCGGTTGCAGGACATCGCGGCCAACAGCTTCGTCCACCACGCGCTGGTCGACTATGTGGTCCGCGTCGTCTTCGCCACCCGCGTACCCGAGCAGCTCGGGATGAACGACGTCAAGAGCTGGATCGCGTTCGGCGCGTCCCCGCGCGCCTCGCTGGGCATCATTGCCGCCGCGCGTTCGCTGGCGCTGGTCCGAGGCCGCGACTACGTGATCCCGCAGGACGTCATCGAAGTCATTCCCGACGTACTGCGGCACCGGTTGGTGCTCACCTACGATGCGCTCGCCGACGAGATTTCATCGGAGATCGTCATCAACCGGGTCCTTCAAACGGTCGCCATGCCGCAGGTGAATGCCGTACCCCAGCAAGGTCATTCGGTGCCTCCAGCGATGCAGGCCGTGGCGGCTAGCGGTCGGTGACCGATTCCAAAACGCCGGCCGTCGTCCATCCGCCGTCGATGCTGCGCGGCGAGATCGATGACCCGAAGCTGTCGGCGGCGCTGCGCACGCTCGAGCTGACCGTCCAACGCAAGCTCGACGGTGTCCTGCATGGCGATCACCTCGGCCTGATCCCGGGGCCGGGCTCAGAGCCGGGGGAGTCGCGCCTCTACCAGCCCGGTGACGACGTCCGCCGGATGGACTGGGCGGTCACCGCGCGCACCACCCACCCGCACGTCCGACAGATGATCGCCGACCGCGAACTGGAGACCTGGCTGGTGGTCGACATGTCGGCCAGCCTGGACTTCGGCACCGCCTTCTGTGAGAAACGGGACCTGGCGGTAGCCGCCGCGGCGGCCATCACCTACCTCAACAGCGGTGGCGGCAACCGGCTCGGTGCCCTGGTTGCCAACGGCGCAACGATGACCCGGGTGCCGGCGCGCTCCGGACGTCAGCACCAACAGACGCTGTTGCGCACCATCGCGACCATGCCCAAGGCGCCTTTCGGGGTGCGCGGTGACCTGGCGGTTGCCATCGACGCGCTGCGCCGGCCGGAACGCCGTCGCGGGATGGCGGTGATCATCAGCGATTTCCTGGGCCCGATCAATTGGATGCGTCCGCTGCGGGCGATCGCGGCCCGCCACGAAGTACTGGCCATCGAAGTGCTCGATCCCCGCGATGTCGAATTACCCGACATCGGCGATGTCGTCCTGCAGGACGCCGAATCCGGAGACACCCGCGAGTTCACCATCGATGCTGCGCTGCGGGACGATTTCGCCAGAGCCGCCGCGGCTCACCGCGCCGACGTGGCTCGCACGATTCGCGGTTGCGGGGCACCGATTATGGCACTTCGCACCGATCGTGACTGGATCGGAGACATCGTTCGTTTCGTGGCCTCGCGCCGGCGCGGCGCGCAGGACGGGCGCCGGTGACGAGTGCATCGACGATGACGGGTCAGCGATGACGCTGCCGTTACTCGGGCCGATGTCGCTGTCCGGCTTCGAACACTCGTGGTTTTTACTGTTCCTTCTCGTCGCCGTGGCACTCGCTGCGCTGTATGTCGTGATGCAGTTGGCCCGCCAGCGGCGCATCCTGCGGTTCGCCAACATGGAGTTGTTGGAGAGCGTCGCCCCCACGCGGCCCTCGCGATGGCGGCACGTGCCGGCGATCCTGCTGGTATTGGCGCTGGTGCTGTTCACCATCGCAATGGCGGGCCCGACGAACGACGTCCGGATACCCCGCAACCGTGCCGTGGTGATGCTGGTCATCGACGTGTCCCAGTCGATGCGTGCCACCGATGTAGCACCCAACCGGATGGCCGCCGCCCAGGAGGCCGCGAAGGCGTTCGCCGCCGAGCTGACTCCCGGGATCAACCTTGGACTGATCGCCTACGCGGGGACCGCGACGGTGCTGGTGTCGCCGACGACCAACCGCGATGCGACCAAGGTCGCCCTCGACAAGTTGCAGTTCGCCGACCGTACCGCCACCGGGGAGGGCATCTTCACCGCTCTGCAGGCCATCGCCACCGTCGGCGCGGTGATCGGTGGCGGCGACACACCGCCGCCGGCGCGCATCGTGTTGTTCTCCGACGGCAAGGAGACGATGCCGACCAACCCCGATAACCCCAAGGGGGCGTTCACCGCCGCACGCACCGCCCAGGACCAAGGCGTG
>JBEKNM010000121.1:0-9751 GCA_049522835.1 Mycobacterium sp. | reverse complement strand
CGGGCTCGGAGTTCGTGGTAGACGGCGGTACGACCGCCGGCCTGGGGCACAAGGACTTCTCGACGGTCGAGACCGATCAGCAACCGGAGTGGGTTACCTAAAACTCGTCCTCGATGCGCTCTGGGCAGGGTCACACCGCCACCGCGCGAAAGTCCCGCCGGTCAACCGATGGTGACGGATTCGCGCTCCCGAGCCGGTTCATTGTCTGGTGTAGGCCACGGCGACGGTCTCGGCCGTTGCCGGACTCGTTGTGGCCACCAGAACCACTTGCCCAGTTCCAGCATGCAGGCGGCCTGGTCGCGCTCGGGGGGCATGTCGCGGAGATGGTGCGCTACCAGCCGTAGCCGATCGCGGACTCTTTGTTCGGGAAGTAGTTGAAGAACGTGCGCGTCGAGATTCCGGCTTCGATGCAGATTTCCTCGATGGTCACCTTGTCCCAGCCGCGCTCTTGCGTCAGGCGCATCGCGGCGTCGCGGATATCCGTGCTGGTCTGGCGGCGGCGCCGCTCGCGAAGACCGATCTGATTCGCCATAACGTCCATGGTTGCACGTAATGCAAAGTCCGCACTCAAATAGCAATACCTGGTCCTCGTAACCGCGTGGACGCCGGCCGTTAACCCGACCCGGTGGTCGCGGTGTCAGATCGCATCGACTGTTGGTGCCCGTTGCCGGAATGCGTTTCGCGGCAACAGATCAGATTGTCGGCCTCGATCCGCGAATGATCTGGGCAGCCTATTCTTGCTAGCGCGTTTCCCAGAGGTTCCGTGTAAAGTTCCGTCTGCCAATACAGGCCGCTACGCAGACAAGGGAGAAGAAGCTATGGCCGCACTGGGGCGCCATGGGCGATTTGTGGGCACGGCGCTAGTAGGTGGCCCACTTCTGGTCGCCGGAGTCGTCTGGGCCAGCCCGGTGCAGGCTGACCCAATCTCTTACATCAATGACCTGCATAGCGCCGGGATCCGAGACTTCGACGGCGGCGACCCGGCGCTACTGCAGTTGGGTTACAAGCTATGCACCCAGCTGACTTACGGCGCTACTCCTCAGCAGCTACAGGCTCTGGCGGTGCAACGTTCCGACACCGACCGGGGTCCTAATGGGCTTACCCCCCAACAGGCCAGCGACCTCGTTAACTACACCCTTGCCGATCTGTGTTCAAGCACCTAGGAGTCGAACCGTGAGCTGGCCCGTCATGGAATCGGCGTGGTGAGCGCGGCCCACAGGTGATCGCGCTGGCTGGAAAAGAAATCCAGCGAGATCGGCGCCTTGTCCACAACTTGGTCGAACGCGTGGAAGGCGCCGGGGACGATCTCCTCGTGGACTGCGACACCCGCCGCACGCAGGCGTCGTGCGTACTCCAGGCACTCTTGGTAGAACAGGTCCAACGTCCCGACACCGATCCAGGTCGGTGGCAGGCCGGATAAATCTTCCCGACGCGCCGGAGCGGCCTCGGCGGGGTCTGCTCCGTTCAGGTACCACCGCCAAGCCAGCTGGTTATCGCTTTCGGTCCACATGAGGCGTTTGGGACCGTCGCGGTTTGCGCCCGTGCGATCGTCGAGCATTGGGTACACCAGCATCTGAAAGGCGAGTTCGACGTCTTTACGATCGTGCGCCCGCTGCGCTACCGCCGCCGCGAAATGCCCACCGGCACTGGCTCCGCCGACGGCGACCCGATCCGGGTCCACCCACGGTTGCCGCGCTAGCCACAGCAGCGCCGCATAACAGTCTTCGAGCGGCGTCGGATAAGGGTGTTCCGGAGCCAGCCGGTGCTCGACCGCCGCCACCGCAACACCGGTGAGATGAGACAGCTTGCGGCAGTACTTGTCGTCCTGGACAGCGGTACCCATCAGAGTGCCGCCACCGTGGATCCACAACAGCGCGGGTGCCCGGTCGGGAAGACCGCCAGGACGATGCAGGCGAACCGTGACGTGCTCGTTGACCGCCACGACCGGGACGCGGCGGATCCGGCCCGCGTTACCCATGAGCTGCATGAGTGCCCGCTGGAGTTTGAAGCCGCGGTGCAAGGCGTATCCGCGGGGCAAGAAGCGGGCTACGTTGCGCAGAGCGGGATCCAACGCCTGTCGTGAAGTGAAGGCGTTCTCGGGCAATCTGTTTGCCATTGGTGCTACCTGTTCCCTTGCGCAGGGCAAGCCACGTTGACCATACACAGCGGGAGCAATGCCCCTACGGGCCGGTTAGCGGGCAGAATCATCAATCTGCACGGGGTAACTGGCTCGCAGTATCTCCACGGTGGACGCTGGGGTAAACACGGTCGCCGTACCAGTGCTGGGGCGTGGCAGCTTGTCCCGATAGATGTTGTCGTCATGGTCCCAGACCGCGAGGTGGTCGCCGATGACGACGGCGGGTCCGGAGTCGGTGGCGACAAATACCCCGTCAGGCAGCCTGTCCCAGGCGGCGCGATGCCCGGCTCGGCCGGTCCGCTCGCGGTGCAGCTGTGTATCCATCTCCTTGGCATAAGGCATTGCGCCACCGTGGGTTTCGGCCCACAGTGTCCGGTATCGCGTGTAGGCGCTATGTCGGCATTCCCCGCACGGGCGGTGGCCCGCGGCCAGGGCCACAGCCTCGTCCAGAAAGAACAGCGGCGTATAGCGGTTGGGTTCCCACTGCGCCACGCGGCGGCCTCGGAACGACAGGGCACAGGCGATCCAAGTCTTGTGCTGATGGTTACGCACGATGTCACGGGTACCGCGCTCCCGGTGCAGTCGCCCGCGATTGCCCATCCAGGCGCCGCGGCCCGGAACGGCGATGATCCCGCCGTCCGGTGAGACTCGATTGCGTGCCGGCCGCTGTGTCGTCATCGCTCTTTCTCGAGGTCGAGCAGGACGCGCTTGGCAACAGCGCCGCCGCGGTAGGCGCCAACGGTTCCATCGGATCGGATCACCCGGTGACATGGCACGACGATGGGGATCGGGTTGGTCGCGCACGCGGTGCCGACGGCGCGCACCGCCTTGGGGGAGCCCGATAGTCGGGCCAGTGCGGCATAGCTGGCGGTTGCGCCGTAAGTGACGTCGGTGTTGAGGTGTTCGAGCACTGTGCGCCGAAAGCCGTGCGACAGAGACCAGTCCAGCGCGACATCGAAGCTGTGCCGGTGGCCGGTGAAGTATTCGTCGAGTTGTCGTGCGGTCGGATCCAATCGTGTGGGAGCTTCGAGTATGCGCGGGCTGATGCGCTCGGAGAGGTTCTGCAGCACACTGTCGTGGCCTTCGCTGGCGAACGCCACTCGCAGCAGTCCGCTCCTGGTGGCCGCCAGCAGGAGTGGGCCGACGGCCGAGTCCACTGTGCGGTAGGCGATGTCGAGCAGATCGCCTGTTTGCGCATCCGTTTCCAGCCGGGCGTGCAGGAGCTGGAGATGATTCTGGTCGATGGGGAAGCGCTGCGTGAGGTTGGTCATAGTTTGTCCCTCGGGGTGTCGATAAGGGGATAAGTGCGTCGGAGTGTGGCGATGCCGTCGGCCCCGGCGCGTCGTGCGGCGGCAACGTTGCTGTCGAGAATCACTGCGATCTCGGCGTAGGGGAGACCGGCCAGATAGTGGTAAGCCACGGCCTGGCGCTGTTTGGGCGGCAGCGCCGCGACCGCGGCGTCCAAGTCAAGATCGTGGGCATCGGCTCGCTCAGGTGCGGGGGAGTCGGAGGTGTCGGCGACCGGGACGGCTCGTCGTGAGTTTCCGCGGGTGATGTCGATGGCTTTGCGGTGCGCGATCGTCACCAGCCACGCCTCGATATTGGCGTCGGCGGCCAGTTGCGGGTAGGCCTTCAGTGCGGCCAGGAACGTCTCCGACCAGGCGTCATCGGCATCGGCATGCCCGACTACCGCACGAACCACCCGCAGCACCGTGGCGCCGTGCTGCTGCACGACAGCCTCAAACGGCGGCTTGACGTGCTGGTCGACCTTCACCTCTGACGTCACCAACAGGACCAGGTAAGCATTCGAGTTCCTCCGTGAGAAGTAGCGACCTCCACTATGAAGACGCCGGCTCCCGGTGAAGTGTGAGAAAGCGATTCCCCACCATCCTTCGTCGGCGGCCTCTGGAAAGGTGGGATCGCACATCTGAGGTCTTTGAGACGTCCTCTAGATGAGACAGATTGACAGCCGGGAGGAAAGCCATGAGTTTTCACGATCTGCACCACCAGGGCGTTCCGTTCGTGCTGCCTAACGCCTGGGACGTACCGTCGGCGCTGGCGTACCTGGCGGACGGGTTCACGGCGGTTGGCACCACCAGTTTCGGCGTGTCCTCTAGCGGCGGACATCCCGACGGTGCCCGCGCCACCCGTGATGCCAACATAGCCTTGGCCGCCGCACTGGCACCGCTGCAATGCTATGTCAGCATCGACGTCGAAGATGGTTACAGCGACGACCCCGACGCCGTCGCCGACTACGTCGCACAACTGCCGGTCGCCGGGATCAACATCGAGGACAGCACCGACGAGAGACTCGTCGATCCCGCACTGGCAGCCGCCAAAGTCGCTGCGATCAAACAACGCAACCCCGAGCTGTTCATCAACGCCCGGGTCGATACCTATTGGCTCCACCAGGAGGCCAACACCGCCACGACGATCGAGCGGGCCCTTCGTTATGTCGACGCCGGCGCCGACGGCATCTTCGTACCGCTGGCCAACGACCGTGGCGAGCTGGCCGAGATCACTCGCAACATCCCGCGTCCCGTCAACACCTTGCCGGTGCGTGGCTTGACGTTGACCGAACTCGGTGAGCTCGGGGTGGCCCGGGTGTCAACTGGTTCAGTGGCCTACGGCGCGGGGTTGTACGCCGCTGCCCAAGCGGCTCGGGCGGTACGCGACGGACAGCCGCTCCCACGGGCCACACCGTACGCCGACCTGCAAGCGCGCCTGGTTGAGTACGAGAAACGCACCAGCACAACGTAGCTAGCTTGGTCGATCTCACGTTTCCGATGCGGTCATCGTTTACTCACAGAGGAGGGTAAAACGATGACCGCACGGCATACGCTGATCGATAGTGCACTTGGCGAGCTGACACTGGTCGCCGACGGTGACACCCTGACGGGTGTTTATTTCCGGCATCACTGGCACCCGCCCAAGGCTGACGCCCTAGGACAGTACGTTGAGCCAGCTGCCGACGAACTGTTCCGCCGGGTCGGTGACCAACTAGGGGAATACCTCGCCGGAGACCGCACACAATTCGATCTCCCGACCGCCTTGGTCGGCGACCTGCACCAGCGAAGGGTCAGGGACTTGCTGGAAGACATCGGCTACGGCCAGACGAAAACCTACGGTGAGCTGGCCGCCGAACTGGCTGACGGTACCACCGCGTACGAAGTCGGCCAAGCCGTTGGACGCAATCCGCTGAGCATGATCGTTCCCTGCCACCGCGTCGTCGGAAAGAATGGCGCGCTAACCGGTTACGCGGGTGGTCTGAAGCGCAAACGATTCCTGCTGGAGCTCGAAGAGCCGGCGCCCGCGGTGGCTGGCAAGCTGTTCTGATGCCATCGACATGGTGTCGGCACATCGCTGCCGCTGACTGGGACGCGGTCGCCGCCGAGATTAACGATGTCGGCGGCGCACCGCTACCACAGCTTTTAACCCCGGCCGAGTGTGCGTCGGTCCTTGACCTCTACGCCGATGACGGTTTGTTCCGCGCCACCATCGACATGAGCCGCCACCGCTACGGGCAAGGCGAATACCGCTACTTCAAACAGCCCTACCCAGAGCCCATCGAAGCGCTGAAACAAGGCTTGTACCTTCGGCTACTGCCGATCGCCCAAGACTGGTGGACCAAGCTGGGTCGCGAGGCCCCGTGGCCCGACACTCTGGACGAGTGGCTGGAAATGTGCCATCGAGCCGGCCAAACCAAACCCACCGCGCTCCTGCTCAAGTACGGGCCAGGCGACTGGAACGCCCTGCACCGCGACCTCTACGGAGACCTCATCTTTCCGCTGCAGGTCGTCATCAACCTGAACGAACCCGGCGCCGCGCACACCGGCGGCGAATTCCTGCTCGTCGAACAGCGGCCCCGGGCACAATCACGCGGCACAGCCACCACCCTGCCGTTGGGACACGGCTACATCTTCACCACCAGAGAAAGGCCGGTCCGCTCGACTCGCGGATGGTCGGCCGCCCCGATGCGCCATGGTGTGTCCACGGTCCGCTCCGGTCAGCGCTACACCCTGGGCCTAGTCTTCCACGACGCCGCCTGAATGCCGGTGTAACTGCATGCGGCACCATAGTGGTCATGGACCTGTACGACGTCATGCGATCAACGTCCGCGGTGCGCGAATTCACCGACGACCCACTTCCGGATGAGGTTCTGACCCGCATCCTTGACAACGCCCGCTTCGCGCCGTCCGCCGGTAACCGGCAGGGCGTGCGCGTAGTCGTCGTGCGCGACAAGCACACGCAGTCGGCCCTGGCGGATCTGGCGCTTCCGGCCGCCCGCCGATCCGCTGCGCAGCTCGCCAACGGCGAGTCGCCGTGGAATCCATTGCGGCGTACCGGCGTGGACGCGTCGACGATCGAGGCGATGCAGGTACCACCGCAGTTGTCGGCTCCACTGCGCGAGGCGCCGGTAGTGCTGGTGATCTGCCTGGACCTTGCTGTCGTCGCCGCCACTGATCAGGATCTCGATCGCATCGCGGTCATACCCGGGGCTTCCGTATACCCGTTTGTGTGGAACGTGTTGCTGGCCGCGCGCAACGAAGGCTACGGCGGGGTGTTGACCACGATGCTCGTGGCCGAGGAGCCGCGAGTCAAACACCTTCTCGGCGTGCCCGATCCGTACGCTATCGCCGCAGTTTTGCCTCTCGGCAGACCCGTGCGCCAACTGACGAAGTTGCGGCGACAACCGGTCGCTGAGTTCACCACTTGCGAGCGCTTCGACGGAGCGCCCTTCACCAGTTAGTCGAATCCGCTAACTGGTAGCGGTTCCGGAGAATTTGGCGTCGCGTTTGGGTATACCAGCGCCATGACCGCCTCGTAGCGCTGCGTGACGTCGTTGCGGTCCGCGGGATCGGCCACCGTGGCCAGGTTGGCGCGCTGAATCGCCTCGGCTTCGCGCATCAACACGGTTCGCCGTGCACGGTCGGGGGTCTGTTCGATGATCTTAGCCAGGGCATCAAATTGCCGGATCATGACGGCGGGCATGCCGGCTGCGGCCTGGCGGATCTTCTCGAACGCACGCGCCACCAGCCGATCGAAATCGGCTTGGTAGGCGATGACACGTATCTGGCCCTGTGCGTCACGCCGGATCCGTTGCGGACGCCATGAGGTGGAAATCCGGCACAGGCAGTCGGCGATCCAGTCGACGCAGGTCAACGCTGTGAACGTGTCATTGACCGCCGGCGACAGTGCGCGCAGGGCGATCTCGACTAATTGGTCGAACCCGAACGAAATATCCTGTGCAATAGTGCGATACGCGCCCACGACATGGCCGAGTGCAAGACTTTTTTCGACAGCCTCGGCCGCGTCAGGCGGCCACACCCAGGCGATTACCTGACCTGCGACCATGAAATGCCCTGGGCGGTAGGGCAACTGAATGACCGCGTCGGCCGCGAAAGCGATCTTGAGCAGCGTCTCATGGCGAATGACCTGAAGATAGCCACTGCGCGGAGTGCGGATCGGGACTCCGGACTCCGCTAATCGCGCCAGCAATTCCTCGTGCGACGGGCCGCGTTTTGTCCCGACGCCGAAAGCGGTGCCGCGATCCTGTGCCGCGATCTCGGAGGCCAATGTCGCGGCGATGCCGGCGATCACCACCGGAAGTTGAATCATCGTGGCGATGTGATTGAGGAAGTAGATCAGCACCCCCACGTCAGCGAGCGTGAGCAATAGGGTCACAGTGATCGACAGATGCGGAACGAAGTCGCCATGCGGTCCGCCGCCCACGGCGACCAGGGTGATCACCGCGTAGCAGAATGTCGCGACGAACGTCCCTAACGTGAGCTGAGTTCCACGGTCCCGCACGAAGTTCCGCAGCATTCGCGGCCCGAACTGCGTTGAAGCGAGCGTCAGGGCCACAATCGTGATCGAGAAGACGATGCCGACCACGGTGATGGTCGACGCGGCGACTGTGGCCAAGATGTTTCGCGCGGCATCGGCGGTGCCGCTCAGCACCCACGACGGCAGCTGGACTGCTCCTTCGTAGGCCGCGCGGTCGACCGCGTAGGTCGTGGCGAAGAGCAGTAGGACGGCAAGCGTCTCCAGCGCGGGAACGATCCAAAGGTTGGTCCGCAGCGCCTCGCGCCGCCAGTCAGCCTCCAAGTAGGCGTGACCGCGCATCACGCATCACCGCATGACCGCATGACCGCATGATGCGGTCCGGTCCGGCTAGCCGACCCACGGCTGGCCTTGGCAGTCAGGGCGGAAGCTCGTTGGTGCAGCATGCCACGCACTAACTCGTCAATTCGCTGATGCCGCGTCAGGACGTCCTGCACAGATCCGAAATTTTGCACAATCGCTCCTAGTGGATTCCTTCCGCGAGAGGCCCGAGCGCCAAGGCGGGTAGGAAGGTGAGGGCACACAGGATGACCGTCACGACCGCGACTAAGCCGACGAACTGTGGCCGGTCGGTAGGCAGGGTGCCGGGGGACTCTGGCGTACGACCCTGACGGACCAGTGAGCCGGCCAGCGCGAGGACAAGCATCATCGGAACGTATCTGCCGATGAGCATCGCCAGGCCAAGAGCGGTGTTGTACCACGTTGTGTTTGCCGACAAGCCCGCGAAAGCCGAGCCGTTGGTGTTGGCCGCGGAAGTGAACGCGTACAGCACCTCCGACAGACCGTGTGGTCCGGTGTTGGCCATACTGGCGCGTGGGCCCGGGAATGCCATTGCGATCCCGGTGCCGAGCAGCACCAGCACCTCAGTGGTCAGGAAATAGCTTGCCGCGAATTTCATCTCGCGTGGCGTGATCTTCTTTCCGAGGTATTCCGGTGTGCGGCCGACCATCAACCCGGCGACGAACACCGTGACTACCGCGAGGATAAGCATGCCGTATAGACCCGAACCGACGCCACCCGGCGCCACCTCGCCGAGCTGCATGTTGAACATCGCTATCAAGCCGCCCAAGCTCGTGTAGGAATCGTGCATCGAGTCGACGGCGCCGCTAGACGTCAGGGTGCTCGCGTCGGCGAAGACCGACGAGTCGGCGACCCCGAAACGCTGCTCGACGCCTTCCGTGGCCGCGCCTACTGCCGTGGGGACGGTACCGTGATGTCCCAACTCGAAAAGCATCATCAGGCTGACGCTGATAATGGCGAGTACAGCCATCACGGCGGTAATCGCATAGCCCTGCTTCTTGCTGCCCACCATCCGGCCGAAGGTGCGCGGCAGCGAGAAACTGATGACCAGTACCAAGAAGATCTCAATCCAGTTCGTCCATGCCGTCGGATTCTCGAAAGGGTGTGCGGAGTTCGGGTTGTAGAAACCGCCCCCGTCGCTGCCGATCAGCTTGATGGCCTCTTGGCTGGCGACCGGCCCGCCGGTAATCGTCTGCTTCGCGCCGGCCAGGGTCGTAACAACCTGGTCGTTGAGGTGAAAGTTCTGGATGACGCCGCCGGCGATCAGGACGATCGCGCCGATGAATGAGATCGGCAGCAAGACGCGAATAGTGCCGCGGACCAGGTCTACCCAGAAGCTGCCCAGCTGATTGGTTTTGGTCCGGGCAAAGCCGCGAACCAGGGTGACCGCTACGGCCATGCCCACCGCGCCGGACAGGAAGCTCTGGACGGCGATGCCGGCCATCTGCACCAGATGACCTTGCGTCGACT
>JBEKNM010000120.1:0-9765 GCA_049522835.1 Mycobacterium sp. | reverse complement strand
TGGACGGCGTGGAACTGGTGGTCGACTTCTCACTAGAGCCGGACTTCTCGCTAGAGCCGGACTTCTCACTTGAGCCGGACTTCTCGCCTGAGCCGGACTTCTCGCTCGATCCCGAACTCGACCCCGAGTCGTTGGTCGATGAACCGTTGGTCGAACTCGTCGATTTCTTGGCTGACTCACGACTGTCGTTGCGGTAAAAGCCGCTGCCTTTGAACACGACCCCGACGGCGTTGAACAGCTTGCGCAGCCGACCAGAGCACACCTCGCAAGTGGTCAGCGTGTCATCGGTGAAGGCTTGCGCAATGTCGAAGCGGTTGTCGCACTCGGTGCACGCGTAACTGTAGGTCGGCACGAAAAACCTCCGGATGATGTCTATGCCTTGTTAGCACTCTACCCTGCCCAAGTGCTAGAACCGCACCGTGAGCTGTCTCATTCCCCACTACGGCCCTTAATGGGGCCCCTCAATGGGTCCAGCGGGACAGGGCGATCAGCCCGCGTCGTGGCGTGAGCGCATGGGTCATCGGCACATCGTGCGGGTCTGCCGGCAACTCGTCGACCAACTCCGCGTCGCGCACCATGGCGGCTAGGCGCGCATTCGGGTCCCGGCCGGCCAGCGAGCGATCGTAGAAGCCGCGGCCCCGGCCCAGCCGCACGCCCCGACGGTCGACTGCCAGCGCCGGGACAATCACCAGGCTGGCGTGCGCCAGGGCCGACTCCGGCAACCACGGCTCTGCCGGCTCGAGCAGCCCCCAGCGCCCGCGAGTAAGTCCGCCACGCCGGTATTCGCCCCACCGCAGTGGCAATGGGGTGTCGTCACCGGCGGTGCGCGCAACCGGCAGCAGCACCCGTGCCGACTTGCGTAGCAACATATCCAGCATCTCGATAGATCCTGGCTCGGTGCCCACCGGTACGTATGCGCAGATCGTGCTGTCGGTGCTCACCAATATCTCCAGGTGCTCGCTGAGCATGCTGGCCTCGGCGACCCGAACGTCGTCGGCAACGCAACTGCGGGCCGCGAGCAGTTGTGCTCGCAATGCGGCTTTGCTTGCGGTTGCCATGCCCTCAACGATGACATCCCGGGCTTTGGCTGTGCCGCATCGAAGTCACATCGAGGCGACATTGCGGCTACAAAGAGCCGCGCCGAGTCGTCAAACCTGGTGAGGGTTATCGTTTGAACGATGTCACGCCCAGAAGTCCCGATCCCGTTCACGGCGATCGTCCCCGCCGCCGGTCTGGGCACGCGTTTCCTGCCGGCCACCAAGACGGTGCCCAAGGAGCTGCTGCCCGTCGTCGACACTCCCGGCATCGAGCTGGTCGCTGAGGAGGCGGCTGCGGCCGGTGCCGGGCGCCTGGTGATCGTCACCTCCGAGGGCAAGGACAGTGTCGTCGCCCATTTCGTCGAGGACCTGGTGCTGGAAGGCACGCTCGAGGCCCGCGGCAAGAAAGCCATGCTGGCCAAGGTGCGCCGCGCACCGGCGCTGATCAAGGTCGAGTCCGTCGTGCAGGCCGAGCCGCTCGGATTGGGACACGCCATCGGCTGCGTGGAGCCCACGCTGGCGCCTGACGAGGACGCCGTCATGGTGCTGCTGCCCGATGACTTGGTGCTGCCGTCCGGCGTCCTGGAGACGATGTCGAAGGTGCGGGCGGAGCGCGGCGGCACGGTGCTGTGTGCCATCGAGGTGTCGCCCGAGGAGATCAGCGCGTACGGGGTTTTCGATGTCGAGACGGTCCCAGACACTGACAACCCCGACGTGCTGAAGGTCAAGGGCATGGTCGAAAAGCCCAAGGCCTCAGACGCCCCGTCGCTGTATGCTGCGGCCGGCCGCTATGTGCTCGACCGGGCGATCTTCGATGCACTACGCCGCATCGACCGTGGGGCAGGCGGCGAGGTACAGCTCACCGACGGCATCGCGTTACTGATCAAAGAGGGCCACCCGGTTCACGTCGTCGTGCATCGCGGATCTCGACACGACTTGGGAAATCCCGGTGGCTACCTCAAAGCTGCGGTTGACTTTGCATTGGATCGTGACGACTATGGCCCGGATTTGCGGCGGTGGTTGGTGGCGCGATTGGGTCTGACCGAGCAGTAGCCGGGCCCGGCAACGAGACGGGCAGGTCCGGGGGCGAGCGAGCGTCAGGCTTGGTTCGCCCGAGACGGCGCCTGCAGGGATTGAGGGCAGAGAGGCGCGCTCGTGCGTTCTGTGGAGGAGCAGCAAACCCGGATAACGGCCGCCGCGGTGGCTCCGCGGCCGATACGTGTTGCGATTGCCGAGGCGCAGGGATTGATGTGCGCCGAAGAGGTGGTGACCGAGAGGCCATTGCCGGGTTTCGATCAGGCCGCGATCGACGGCTACGCGGTGCGCAGCGTCGATGTGCTGGGTGTCGGCGAGGTGGGTGCCGAAGGTACCGGCGACGAGGACACGGCTGACGGACTGATCCTGCCGGTGATGGGAACCATCGATGCCGGTTCGCGCACACCCAGCAGGCTGCAACCCAGGCAAGCCGTCCGGGTGCAGACCGGGGCTCCGCTGCCCACGCTGGCCGATGCGGTCCTGCCGATGCGATGGACCGACGGCGGGACGTCGCAGGTCCGGGTCCTGCGCGGGGCGCCGTCGGGTGCCTATGTGCGGCGTGCCGGCGACGATGTCCAGCCCGGTGACGTTGCGGTGCGCGCCGGGACGATCATCGGCGCCGCGCAGGTGGGGCTGCTGGCGGCGGTCGGTCGTGAACGGGTGCTGGTGCATCCGCGCCCGCGATTGTCGATCATGGCTGTCGGTGGCGAGTTGGTCGACATCTCGCGCACCCCGGGCAATGGGCAGGTGTACGACGTCAACTCCTATGCATTGGCGGCGGCAGGCCGGGATGCCGGCGCGGAGGTCAATCGGGTCGGCATCGTCAGCAACGACCCCAAGGAGCTCGGCGAACTCGTCGAGGGCCAGATCAATCGCGCTGAGGTGGTGGTGATCGCCGGCGGGGTCGGGGGCGCGGCGGCCGAGGCGGTGCGGTCGGTGCTTTCTGAGCTTGGCGAAATGGAGGTTGTCCGGGTCGCCATGCATCCTGGATCCGTCCAAGGCTTCGGGCAGCTGGGCCGCGAGGGCGTTCCGACATTTCTGTTACCGGCCAATCCGGTTAGTGCTTTGGTGGTCTTCGAGGTAATGGTTCGGCCGCTGATCCGGCTGTCGCTGGGCAAGCGCCAGCCGATGCGCCGGGTGGTGCAGGCCCGCACGCTGTCGCCGATTACTTCGGTAGCCGGGCGCAAGGGCTACCTTCGCGGGCAGCTGATGCGCGATCAGGACAGCGGTGAATATCTGGTCCAGGCTCTGGGCGGAGCTCCGGGGGCGTCATCGCACTTGCTGGCGACGCTCGCTGAAGCAAACTGTCTGGTCGTGGTTCCCAGTGGGGCCGAGCAGATTCGCACCGGTGAGATCGTCGACGTCGCCTTCCTGGCGCAGCGCGGCTGAGCGGAACGACTGCGCACGCTCGTGAATCTATTGCGCTCGAATTCCCGGCATCCGGGTTGGCCGTTGGACGTCGGACCGCTGCGGGTCCCCGCAGGTCTGATCCGGTTGCGGGCGGTGCGGATGCGTGACGGCGCGCAGTGGAGCCGGATCCGGTTGGCCGAACGTGAGCATCTCGAGCCGTGGGAGCCCAGCACGGACGGCGATTGGATGATCCGGCACACGGTTGCCGCATGGCCGGCGCTGTGTAGTGGTCTGCGTTCGGAGGCACGCAAAGGTCGCATGCTGCCGTACGTGATTGAGCTCGACGGACGGTTTTGCGGTCAGCTGACCATCGGCAACGTCACCCACGGGGCGTTGCGATCGGCGTGGATCGGCTACTGGGTGTCACGGTCGGCGACCGGTGGCGGGGTGGCCACCGCGGCGTTGGCGCTGGGTCTGGACCACTGCTTCGGTTCGGTCATGTTGCATCGCGTGGAGGCCACCGTGCGCCCGGAGAATGCTGCAAGCCGGGCCGTGCTGGCAAAGGTCGGGTTCCGCGAAGAGGGCCTGTTGCGCCGCTACCTCGAGGTCGACAGGGCATGGCGAGACCACCTGCTGGTGGCCATCACCGTCGAAGAGGTGCACGGGTCGGTGGCATCGGCCCTGGTCCGTGCCGGCCACGCCGGTTGGCCCTGAGCGGCCACCTGCTGAAGGCAAGCGATAGATCTGAGAGCGCCCGCGGCCCGAACCTTCCCGGGCGCTCGGTCGACGCGCACGGGAAAGTCCGGGGTCACAAGAAGTGTGGCTAGCGCGACACGAGTGACGTTTGGTGCTTGTGAGAGAGAAATTACAGGTGTGTAATTGTCCTGGTCGCAAAGACCCGGTCGCGCTGGCCACTACAGGCCTCGCCGGGAAAGGAGCAGGTCATCATGCCAAGCATCCCGCAGTCGTTGTTGTGGATATCGCTCGTGGTGCTGTGGCTGTTCGTGCTGGTTCCGATGCTCATCAGCAAACGCGACGCGGTGCGCCGCACCAGCGACGTGGCGTTGGCCACCCGGGTGCTCAACGGTGATTCCGGTTCTCGTCTGCTCAAGCGTGGTGGACCCGCCACCGGTCATCGCAGTGATCCGAACTGGAAGCCGGAAGAAGACTCGGTTGAAGACGACTTGGCCGACCTTGATTCCGGCCGTGAGGCCGATGCTGAGCAGGACCAATACGAAAACCAGGATCAGGATCAAGACCAGGATGCCGATAGCGATGAACTGAGGCGCCGACGTCCGGTTGTCATGAAGGTTGCCCCCGTCGAGCACACCGAACCCGACTACCTGGACGTCGACGTTGTCGAAGACGCAGGGGCGCTCCCCGCGGGGAGCAGCGCCCAGATGCCCGAGCCGGCGTTGCTCGCGGTGGACGGGCAGACCGGTGTGATCGATGAGGACGTTTCCGCGAACGTGGGCCAGGACACCGACCAAGACGACATCGAGGAAGACGAACTGGGCGACCGTTACGAATACGTCGAAGACTCTTCGGGTTTGGAGCCCGGCGAGGACGACGACGAGGAGTCGCCGGCGAGGGTCGCACCGGCCGGTTCGCGGCGGCAACGCTTCGACACGAGAACCGCCACTGCGGTCAGCGCCCGAAAATACACTTTCCGCAAGCGCGTGCTGATGGTGATGGCGGTCATCTTGATCGGCTCGGCAACGGCGGCCTTCGAAGTGGCGCCGAGCGCTTGGTGGCTGTGCGCAACCGCGACCGTTGTGACGGTGCTCTACCTGGCGTATCTACGCCGGCAAACGCGGATCGAGGAGAAGGTGCGTCGCCGCCGGATGCAGCGGATGGCACGTGCCCGGCTTGGCGTGGAGAACTCTCGTGACCGCGAATACGAGGTGGTCCCGTCGCGGCTGCGGCGCCCGGGCGCAGTGGTCCTGGAGATCGACGACGAGGACCCGGTCTTCGAGCAACTGGAGAACGCGATGGCGCTGCGCACGTTTGGCTGGCCCAGGGACCTGCCCCGAGCCGTCGGCGAGTAGTGCGCGCAGTTCGGCCATTGGTGTCGCGGCTGGTAGCCTGCTAGCGATCAGGGGCTATGGCGCAGTTGGTAGCGCGACTCGTTCGCATCGAGTAGGTCAGGGGTTCGAATCCCCTTAGCTCCACAGATATAAAACCGCTCCGACCAGCACCGGGGCGGTTTTTCTAGTTTGCAGGCGAGCTGTCGGCAAGGTTCGGATGCCGCAGCGATGCCGCAGGAACTTCCGATGCCGCAGCGATTGCGGCATCCATTGCGCCCGCGACGGCGTCCAGATCGGTGTCGAACAGGTCGCTATACGTATTAAGCGTCATTGCCGCATCCTTGTGACCGAGCATGCGCGAAACGGCCAGGACATTCGCGCCGGCCGACAAACTGGTAGCCAGCAATCTTCGAACCTTGCGAATGCCTAGCTGCGGGTACCGCTGGTGTGAGGCATTCGTCGTGGTTGGTGACTGGTGTTCTGGGTGAGCTGGGCGGCGTAGCGGTTCCAGTCACCGCCGGCGTCGTGGACCCAGTGGACGGCGGTGGTGGGGTGGATTCCGAGGAGGTCGGCGATGACGGCGGCGGGTAGTTGGGCGGCGAGGTGGGTGAGTGCGGCGCGGCGGCCGGGTTGGGCTCGGATTCCGAGTTTGCGGAGGCGCTCGCCGAGTCGGGCGGCGGTGAGGGGTCTGCCGGGTTGCAGTCCGGGGAACAGCCAGGGGGTGGTGGTTGGGGTGCCGACTCCGGTGTAGGGGCGGCCGTCGCGGGCGAGGGCTCTGATGAGCTCGGCGAGCGGTTCGGGGATGTGCAGGTCGTCGGTTCCGAGTCGGAGAAAGACTTGCTGGCTTTGAGTTTTGATCTGGTCGTGGGTGATCGCCACGATCCGGGCCAGGTGTTGGCCGTAGAGCAGCAGTAGTGCTCCGGCGACCCGGTCGGTGAGTTCGATGGTGTCGTCGTGTAGGAGCCGGGCGATCTGGGCCCACCGTTGGTCGTGGTCGGTGGCCGGGCCGGGGTTGCGGCCCGGGGTGGCGATGGTGACCGGGCCGGTGTGACCGGTTGCGGCGGCCCATTGGAGGAAGTCGCGGACGCGGTAGCGGGACGGCGGTTGTCGGGCCAAGTAGGTGTCGATGTCGGCTTGGCCGGTGTCGGCCAGGGTGGTTGCGTGGTCGGCGAGCCAGTTCAGCAGGTCGATTGCGGCGTTGATGTTGGTGCGGGCGTGATGGGTGTAGGTGCGTGGCCGGTCGCCTCGTGCCGCGGTCACGCGCAGGCGCCGTAGGACCTGCCAGGTGGCGTAGGAGTGGACCAGGCGGCGATCGCTGTCACGGGTGATGGCGGTCAGGGCGCGGTTGAGGAATTGTTCTGTGGCGGTGAGTTGTTCGTCGCGTTGCGGCAGGACGTTATTGGCGACCAGCACGGCCCGCAGGTAGCCGGCGACCCCCGGGCGTGGGTGCTCGTCTAGTGCCTGGTGGGTCAGATCCACGGCACCGGAAGCCATCTGGGTCAGCAGGGCCGCGCCGGCGCTGTTGCGCAGCCAGTTCAGTGCGGTGCGTGGAGCGTCGGTGGTGGTGATCGCCTGGTAGACCGGTTCCAGATCGGGCCGGATCTGACCGTCGGCGCCCGACAACGCGGCCGCGGTTCTGCGGGTGAGTGCGCAGGGTGGGCACCTGCCGCGTTCGTAGGCCCTGTCCTCGATCCCGCAGTCGGTGCAGGTGTGGCTGACCGGGATACCGGCGCAGTCGGCGCAGATGGTGGCGTTCGGGCCGGGTGGGTGGACGAGCCGCCGCTCGGTCCGGCAGCTGGCGCAGCTGCCGCGGCGGCGCAGCGCCGCGATATAGCAGGGGTCGCAGACCGGTCCCTCGGGCCACCGGGCCGTCGGTGGACGGTCGGCGCCGCAGTGCGCGCACGTCGCGGCCGCCCGAGGCGCGCATCGGGCGCAGATCGGGTTCGGGCCGGACGCGAACGAACAGGGCCGCCGCCGCCCGCAGCGGCTGCAGACTGCCTCGTGCCCGCGGAAGCAGGAATCGCAGATGTCGGGTTGGCCGTCTCGGGCGCGGCGGGCGATCCGTCGGGTCCGTGCGCACTTGCCGCAGACCCGTTGCGGCCGGTCGGCGCACCGCGCGCAGACCGGCCGGCCCTGCCCGTTCCGGCCGGCGACGGGTTTGACCACGCCACACCGGACGCACGCGGTCGCCAGTTGCCGGCGTCGGCAGCGGGCGCACACACCCCCGGCCGACGAACGGGTCAGCGGCGTGCCGGTGCGACCGCACCGGCTGCAGACCGGGTCGGGCAGGTCCACCCCGCGGGCCTGCAGTTCCCCGACGAGGCGGCCCACCACAGGTGGTGCGCCGACCGTGAGCGCATCGGGATCGGCGGCCAGGGCGGCGGCCAATGACCGGATGGCTGCCGGGTGGCCGGCCACCGCGTCCAGCGCAGCGGTCAGCACGCCCATCGGGAAGCCCGGTGTCCTGGCCGCGACGGCGGTGATGATCCGGCTGCGCCCGCAACCGGTGCACAACCGCCCCTTGGCGCAGGCCAGGCATCCAGTCTCGTTGGCCGCCGGCATGGGCTTTCAGCGTCCGGTACCGGGCAGCACCCGGGCCCGGGTCGGGCGTTGCGGCGCGGCTGGCCCGCCCGGGTCACGTCGGGTCGGCCGGGAACGGGTGACCCGGTAGGGCTCGATGAGATCGGCCGGGGTGCAAGACAAGATGTCGCACAACGCCGCCAACGTGGTCAGCGACAAGCGTTGCGGGACCCGGGCCACCAGCCGGTAGACCTGCTCACGGGACAGCACGACCCCCCGTTCGGCCAGCAGCGGCACCAGGTCCGTTGTCGCGAACATCCCGTCCGCCGCCATCTTGGCCCGCAGATGCCAGTGATACCCCACCTGAATACTCACCCCGGTGATGATTCCGCACCGAACGCGGCATCCAACGCCGCACGCAACATCCGGTTCTTGGCGTCCGCGCCGACCTGCGTGTACACAGCCGTCGTGGACGCCCAGGAATGCCCGACCTGCTGCTGCACGAACAACGGGTCGACCCCGTCCTCGATCAGGTGAGAGACGTAGGAATGACGCAGGCAGTGGACCGACAACTCGGCCGGCAGACCGGCCGCCGCCCGCCACCGGGCGAACCGGTCATCGACCTGCCGCGGCGAGATCCGGCCGCCCCGTTCGGTCAACCACAGCGCCGGATGCGCCGCCGCGGCGTACCGCGGCCGCACCAGGCTCAGGTACTGCTCCAACGCCTCAAGTGCCCACGGCATCACCGCGGCGACCGACCGGCGTCGCGGCGGGGAGCCGCGCATCGCCTTGCCGAACCGCACCTGACACACTCCCAGCCCACCCAACTCGGGGGCAGCCGGGTTCGCCGTGAAGTCGGCCACGTCCAGCATCGCGACCTCCCGCCGCCGCAATCCGAACGCATAGCAGACCTTGAACAGCGCGGCGTCCCGGAACGCGGCCAGCCAGCCCTTGCGGCCCGAGGTGACGGCCCATTCGGCCCGGTCGTCGGCAGCGTCGAAAAACGCCTGCAGCTCCGCCCGGGTCAACGGCCGCCGGGCCGGACGCCCCTCGTACTCGCACACGTGCCGGGCGGTGTTCCACTCGTGACAGATCTGCGCCGGCCGGACACCGACCCGCTGCTCACACTCGACGACCCAGCCATACCTGTTGTCGCACACATACTCCAGGAACACCGCGACCGCGCCCTGGTAGCTGCGGACCGTGGAATGCGCCCACCGGCCGGTCGCGATCCACGACTCCAACTGTCCCGCCGTCCACGACCACGGCCAGCCACCAGTGAACTCGGCGAACCGGCGGACCGTGCGTTCCCGCGCACCGATGATCGACTCGCCCAACCGCCGGGTCAGCTGCTGCGACCGCCACCCGTCCAGCATCGCCTCGAACAACGCCGGCTCCGGACGCACCGGGGTACAACCAGTCACCACCGTCAACGCAGCCGAACCGGCCACCCGAGCACCCGACACCAAACCCCCCGACCACACCTGCCATCAGACACCACAATCAAGCATCAAACGCAACCGAAACAGTTGCCTCATCGTTTCATCAGATGCCACCCTCGCGATCACACCCCAGGTCAGAGCGCGTGTCGCCCATACCGCCAGGCTGGGACGGCGGACGCTCCGAAACTGAAATCCCTTACCGACTCCCGATCACTAACCACGCCGAATGATGCATCAAATGCAATTCCGCGCACTTATAACAGGGTGGCGCAGGAGTGCCGCAGGTCATGCACCCGCAGCTGCGGCACGCCCGCGGAATCGCAGAGCCGATGGAACAGCCGATTCACATTGCGG
>JBEKNM010000119.1:0-9775 GCA_049522835.1 Mycobacterium sp. | reverse complement strand
CGCTAACCCCGCGGCGCTGGTGCGACGTCGCGCCCACCCCTCCAGCTCGGCACGTTCGGCATCAGTCAACACGATCTCAAGAGCATGAGGAGTGGGCACAGCCCAGTCTAACAACTAGACCGTAATTAATGACTCAGGACACTAGCCGACGTGAACGAGCCCTGAGCGAGCCCGTCGAGTCCCAGCCAGTCCACAGCAAACCTTCGGCGTGTATGGTCGAAAATTGTTTGCAGTCAATCAAAATGGATTACGTGACAGTGCCGACGCCTGGTCCCTCGATTCAGTTTCTGGCCAGTAGCAACGTTTCCCTGATGCACGGCTGGGTGCCCCTGACGGTCCAGGTCGTTTCCGCCATCCTGCTGGCGATGACTTCAATGGCCCTCGGCCGGCGATCGCGGCGCTGTCGGCTGGTGTACGTGCCAGTAGCCGCACTGGTCGGCGGAACGGTGGCCTACGGGACGCACTGGTACATCGTGGACCGCGGCCTGTCCGAGGAACCCGCGCCGTCCACGCTGTGGCTCTGGATCGCGTTGACGGGCATGTCCGCAGCGGTGCTGATCCTGGGCTGGCGCGGCGCGTCCAACTGGCGGCGCGGCGCGATGCTGCTGGCCGTGCCATTGTGCCTGCTCAGCGCCGCGCTGGTACTCAACCTGTGGGTCGGCTACTTCCCTACAGTGCAAACCGCGTGGAACCAACTCAACTCCCGTCCCATGCCGGACCAGACCAGCCAAGCCACCGTCACCGCGATGGCCGCCAAAGGAACCCGACCACGGCACGGCGTGCTGGTACCGGTGACGATCCCTTCGGGCGCATCACATTTCAACCATCGCGAGGAACTCGTGTACCTGCCGCCTGAATGGTTTGCCAGTAGTCCACCGCCGCCGCTGCCGACCGTGATGATGATCGGTGCGCAGTTCAACACACCCGCGGACTGGACGCGCGCGGGCAACGCGGTCACGACGATCGACGCGTTCGCCGCCACGCATCACGGCAACGCTCCGGTGTTGGTGTTCGTCGACTCCGACGGAGCTTTCAACAACGACACCGAATGCGTCAACGGCACCCGCGGCAACGCGGCCGACCATCTGACCAAAGACGTCGTTCCCTACATGATCTCGAAGTTCGGCGTCAGCCCTGCTCGGTCCAACTGGGGCGTCGCGGGCTGGTCAACGGGCGGCACCTGCGCGGTGGATCTGACCGTCATGCACCCAGAGATGTTCAGCGCGTTTGTCGACGCCGCCGGCGACCTTTTCCCCAACGCGGGGAACAAGGCGCAGACCATCGCCAGGCTGTTCGGCGGAAACGCCGACGCGTGGGACGCCTTCGACCCGACCACGGTAATCAACCGGCACGGCCCCTACACCGGGGTGGGCGGTTGGTTCGCAATTTCGGGGAACGGCCCCCCGACAGCAGGCCGCGACATCGCGATGGCCGACAACGGCGCGATGCGTCTGGCCGGTAACGACGCTGCCGCCAACCCGGGCAACCAGTCCGCGGCCGCGTATTCGCTGTGCGCACTTGGCCGCGCCAACGGCATCGACTGCGCGGTAGTCCCCCAGCCGGGCAAGCATGACTGGCTATTTGCGGACCACGCGTTTGCGGCCGCACTGCCGTGGCTGGCCGGTCAACTCAGCACTTTAGGGGTTCCGCGGATTCCGTTGCCTGGCACGTCCCCTCCCGCCGTGCCCGCCGGCCCGCCGGTCCAGACTGAGCATTCCAACACCGCTACCCGATAACTCGTGTTCGGCGTTGCGCGGGTCCGGCGCGCGGTATTTGCGAGGCACTGCCATCCCCTCAGTGCGTGGACCCGCTGGGCGAGCACGCCACTGACCCTCGTGCCGGTGTGGACACGGCGGTGGAGCCACGCGGCGCTGATCGGGTTGTGGCTAGCGCTCAACCCTTTCGTCTTTGGCAAACCGGGAAATGAACGGGCCTGGTCGACTCGGGCAATGCTGGGCGAGGAACTGTGGATCAGCCGTCGCCCCCGAGATGCGGCCATGTTCGTCAGCGCAGTGACTTCGGCGGTCGCGCTGGGCGCTGTCATCGCCGCCCGCCGCCATCGACTGAGGCCAGCGGTGATCTTATCCGCGGTGCAGATGGCGCTCACATTGGTTTATTGGGAGCAGATGGTGCGCTATCGGGCGCCGTCCGCAGCCGGGCGACGCGCAGCCGCAGTAGCCTGGCAGCATGCCCGACGAACCAACAGCAACTCCTGACGTGGCTCCACCGGACCCTGGGTACGACGGCGCGGGTGTCCCCACCTTCGAGTCCGTCCGCGAGAAGATCGAGACCCGGTACGGGACCGCGCTTGGCGCAACGGAACTCGATTCCGAGAGCCCAGAGGGTCGTCAGGTCGAGGACCAGTACGAGGAGCGCCAGCGCGCAGCTGCCGAGCGCCTGGCGCAGATTCGCGAGTCAATGCGCTCCGATGAGAGTTGACGGGTGGTGATCGCTTCAGCGGACAGGGCGGGGAAATTCGCCTCATACCCAGAGTGCAGACTCAACGCCGTGGCCGCCGAGACTTACGCGCTCACTTTGCCACGCCGGTTCGACCGCCGCGGCGTGCCAGCCGACGCGACACTGCCGACGACCTCGGCGAGAAACTTCCCGGTGTAGCTTTCCGGCACGGCGGCGATATCCTCCGGGGTGCCCTCGGCGACAACGGTTCCACCTTCGGCACCGCCCTCGGGACCCATGTCGACGACCCAGTCCGACGTCTTGATCACGTCCAGGTTGTGCTCGATGACGATCACCGTATTGCCTTTGTCGACAAGCCCGTTGATGACGGTCAGCAGCTTGCGGATGTCGTCGAAATGCAAACCGGTAGTGGGCTCGTCGAGGATGTAGATGGTGCGCCCGGTCGAGCGCTTCTGCAATTCCGCGGCCAGCTTGACCCGTTGCGCCTCACCGCCAGACAGCGTCGGTGCGGGCTGACCCAGCCGCACATAGCCCAGGCCGACGTCCACCAGGGTGCGCAGATAGCGGTGAATGCCGCTGATTGGCTCGAAAAATTCCGCCGCTTCCTCAATCGACATGTCCAGCACTTCTGAGATGGTCTTGCCTTTGTAGTGCACCTCAAGGGTTTCCCGGTTGTAGCGGGCCCCATGGCACACCTCACACGGCACATACACGTCGGGCAGGAAGTTCATCTCGATCTTGATGGTGCCGTCACCGGTGCATGCCTCGCAGCGCCCGCCCTTGACGTTGAACGAGAACCGACCGGGTTGATAACCGCGAACTTTGGCCTCGGTGGTGGCGGCGAACAGCGTGCGGATCTTGTCGAAGACCCCGGTGTAGGTGGCCGGGTTGGATCGCGGCGTGCGGCCGATCGGCGACTGGTCCACCCGCACCAGCTTGTCCAAGTGGTCCAGCCCGGTGACCCGGGTATGCCGGCCCGGAACTTGCCGAGCGCCGTTGAGCCTGTTGGCCAGCACCGCGGCCAGGATGTCGTTGACCAAGGTCGACTTGCCGGAGCCGGACACACCAGTCACCGCGGTCAGCACGCCGAGCGGAAACGACACGTCGATCCCGCGCAGGTTGTGCTCGCGGGCGCCGACGACAGTGAGCTGACGCTTCCGGTCAACGGGACGCCGGATCGCAGGCATCTCGATGCTTTCCTTGCCCGACAGGTAGGCACCCGTGATCGAGTCCTTGTTCTGCAGTAGCTCGCTGTAGGTTCCGCTGTGCACGATGTGGCCGCCGTGCTCACCGGCCCGCGGGCCGATGTCGACCACCCAGTCGGCGTGCGCGATGGTGTCCTGGTCATGTTCGACGACGATCAGCGTGTTCCCCAAATCCCTTAAGCGGGTCAGTGTTTCAATGAGACGACGGTTATCACGCTGGTGCAGGCCGATGGATGGCTCGTCGAGTACGTACAGCACGCCCACCAAGCCGGACCCGATCTGGGTGGCCAGCCGGATGCGTTGGGCCTCACCACCGGACAGCGTGGCCGCGGCGCGGGACAGCGATAAATACTCGAGCCCGACATCAAGCAAAAAGCCCAGCCGCGACTGTATTTCCTTGAGCACCTGCCCGGCGATCGCCTGTTCACGCGGACCAAGGGTCAGCGCGTTCAGAAAGTCTGAGCAGTCCGAGATCGATAGCTCGCAGACCTCGGCGATGGACTTCGCACCGCGCTCGCCCGCGGCCAGCGTCACCGCCAGAATCTCCGGCTTGAGCCGAGTGCCCTCACACACCGGGCAGGGCACGTCACGCATGAAGCCTTCGTAGCGTTCCTTCATCTGCTCGGACTCGGTCTGGGCCATCTTGCGTTCCAGGAACGCGAGCACGCCTTCGAAATCGGCGTAGTACGACCGGGTGCGGCCATAGCGGTTGCGGTATCGCACATGCACCTGATGCTCGGAACCCTCGAGAATCGCCTTGCGGGCCTTGGCCGGCAGCTTTCGCCACGGTGTGTCGACGTCGAATCCCAGCGCGTCACCCAGCCCGGCCATCATCCGGGTGAAGTACTCCGCGGTGTGACCCGTCGACCACGGCGCCACGGCGCCCTCGGCCAGCGTGCGTTCCGGGTCTGGCACCACCAGGTCGGGGTCGACCTCCTTGCGGATGCCCAGGCCGGTGCACTCGGGGCAGGCACCATACGGCGAGTTGAACGAGAACGACCGCGGTTCCAGGTCGTCGACGGCCAAAGCATGCCCATTGGGGCAGGCCAGCTTCTCGGAGAACCGCTGTTCGCGGGCACGGCTGTGCTCGTGGGCCCGGTCGTCGGGAAACTCCAGCACCACGATGCCGTCAGCCAGGTTCAGCGCGGTTTCCACCGAGTCGGTGAGCCGCTGCTTGGCGGTGGCCTTGACGGTGAGGCGATCCACCACCACCTCGATGTCGTGCTTTTCCTGCTTCTTCAGCTTCGGCGGATCGGCCAGCGGATGCACCACGCCGTCCACCCGCACCCGGCTGTAGCCCTGGGCGTTCAGCTTCTCGAACAGGTCGGCGAACTCGCCCTTGCGGGTACGTACCACGGGAGCGAGCACCAGGAATCGGGTGCCCTCCGCCATCGCCAGCACCTGATCGACGATTTGCTGGGGCGTTTGGCGTGCGATCTGCTCACCGCAGACCGGGCAGTGCGGCGTGCCCGCGCGCGCGTAGAGCAACCGGAGGTAGTCATACACCTCGGTGATCGTTCCGACCGTCGATCGCGGGTTGCGGTTGGTCGACTTCTGGTCAATGGACACCGCCGGGGAAAGACCCTCGATGAAGTCGACGTCGGGCTTGTCCATCTGCCCCAGGAACTGGCGGGCGTACGCCGACAACGACTCCACGTAGCGCCGCTGGCCCTCCGCGAAGATCGTGTCGAAAGCCAGCGACGACTTGCCCGATCCGGATAGCCCGGTGAAGACGATCAGGGCATCGCGCGGCAGGTCGAGGTCGACGCCGCGCAGGTTGTGCTCACGGGCACCCTTGACGATCAGGCGGTCAGCCACGCTGCCCCTCTCAACTGAAACTCTTCTGCCTAATGCGGTCCCGAAACGAGCTATCACGCACGGCGCGTTCCATGCTATGTGCCCGTACCGACAAGCGACCGGGGACCAGTAACGTAACCGCTATGACTGTCGTGGAGGACAACTACACCGGACACGTCGAGCCTGGGACGGCCGCCCTCCGCACCCTGCCCGGCGCCACCATCCTGAAGGCGTCGGTAGGCCCCATGGACAACAACGCCTACCTGGTGACATGTTCCACGACCGGAGAAACACTGTTGATCGACGCCGCCAACGACGCCGAGGTCCTCATCGACCTGATCCGACGGTACGCACCGAAGGTGTCGCTGATCGTGACCAGCCATCAGCACTTCGATCACTGGCAAGCACTGGAAGCGGTGGCCGAAGCCACCGGCGCTCCGACCGCCGCAAATGAGATCGACGCCGAACCGCTGCCGGTCAAGCCGGACCGCTTGCTGGCCAACGGCGACACCGTGCAAATCGGTGAGCTGACGTTCGACGTGATCCATTTGCGCGGGCACACGCCGGGATCGATCGCGCTGGCCCTTGGCGGGCCCGCGACCGGCGAGGTCACGCAGTTGTTCATTGGCGACTGTCTGTTCCCGGGGGGCGTTGGCAAGACATGGCAGCCCGGCGACTTCGCGCAGCTGCTCGATGACGTCACTACCAGGGTGTTCGACGTGTACCCAGACTCCACCGTCATATACCCGGGCCACGGGGACGACACGGCGTTAGGCACCGAGCGCCCGCACCTTGCGGAGTGGCGCGAACGCGGTTGGTAGACGGTTAAGAAGTGGTGTGCACGATCAGCACGTCGACCTTGGCCCGCCGCGATACGTTGGCCGGCACCGAGCCCAACAACCGGCCCGCGATGGTGCTCAGACCGACATTGCCGACAACGAGGAGATCGGCCTTTACTTCCTCGGCGAGGTCGACCAGCGCGTCGACCGGGGCGCCGACGATCGGCCGCTCTTCGACGTTCTTCGCACCGGCAGCGCGTGCGCGCTCCTTGGCGTCTTGCAGAATCGCGTAAATCGGGGCGGTGCCCGACACTTTGTAGCTTTCGTCTCTTAGGGCATCGGCGGCCCGGGTGTCCTCAGGCTGGGGTAAGTACGCCGACGCGACAATCAGCTTGGCGTCGGCTCCGGCTATATGGGCTGCCCTGTCCACTGCGCGCATCGACGAAGCCGAGCCGTCGGTCCCTACCACCACGGTCTGATAGGCGCTCATTTACCCTCCCAGAATACGTTGATCGGCCAGAAGACATCACCGCGCTTGCCGCGCGCCGTGAGGAAACCTTAGCCATACAGCCCGCGTGGCGCGACAAGCAATTCCCGTGCAGCATAGCCGCCACGCAGGAACCATCGGGGCCGGCCGCCGCCACGCTTAGCGCGTGCCTGCTGGACCGCCGGTGAGCAGGCTCGCCAGCTGCACCTTAAAGTGACAAGCACCATGTCTTTGTCGACCCTCGAACAGCTGCCGGCCGAAGTCATTGCCGAACCTGCGCCCGCACGCCCTCGCGGCAGGCTGCTCGACCCCTGGGCTATAGCCGTGCTGACTGCTGTAATCAGCGGCGTCTGCGCCAGTAAACCTTCGCTGTGGTACGACGAGGCGGCGACGATTTCGGCTTCAGCGAGCCGGACAATACCCGAGCTGTGGCGGATGCTGGGCCACGTCGATGCGGTGCACGGGCTGTTCTACCTGTTGATGCACGGCTGGTTCGCGATATTTCCGCCGACCGAATTCTGGTCGCGAATTCCCAGCTGTCTGGCGATCGGGGCCGCTGCCGCCGGCGTCACGGTGTTTGCCAGACAGTTCACCGGGCTCGCTTCTGGGCGTGCAACCGCGGTGTGCGCGGGCGCCGTCTTCGCCATTCTGCCGCGCACCACTTGGGCAGGTATCGAAGCACGCCCGTATGCCTTCGCGGCTGCCGCGGCCGTCTGGGTGACCGTGTTGTTTGTCGTGGCCGTCCGGCGCAACAGGCCGCGACTGTGGCTGTGCTACGCGCCGGCGTTGATGCTGGCGATTCTGCTGAGTCTGAACCTGATGCTATTAGTGCCGGTTCACGCTGCGATGCTGGCTTTCCTCGCACCTAAAAAATCACGAAAATCTCCAGCCGCTCGGTGGGTTGTCACCTCAGCCGTCGCGGTAGGGATCATGACGCCGTTCATCTTGCTCGCCCACGGCCAGGTACGGCAGGTCGACTGGATCTACCCCATCAGCTGGCATTACGCCTTCGATATCAGCCTGCGGCAGTATTTCGACCACAGCGTTCCGTTCGCTATTCTTTCGGCCGTCCTCATCGTCGCCGCGGTCGTGGCTCGCCTTGCCGGAATGCGAGCCCCGGCCGGCGAGATGCACAGCCTTCTGATCATCTGCGCAATGTGGATCGCCATTCCCACCGCCTTTCTCGTCATCTACTCGGCCATCAATGAACCGATTTACTACCCGCGCTACCTGATCCTCACCACGCCCGCGATGGCCGTCCTGCTGGCGGTCTGCATCGTGACCGTCGCCAGGAAGCCGTGGCACATTGCCGGTGTCGTGCTGCTGTTCGCGGTTGCCGCATTGCCGGATTTCCTCTTCACGCAACGCTGGCCGTACGCCAAAGAGGGCTGGGATTACAGCCAGGTAGCCGACGTGATCAGCGCTCATGCCGCGGCTGGGGACTGCGTGATGGTGGACAACACCGTGCCCTGGAAGCCCGGCCCGGTCCGGTCGCTGCTCGCCGCCCGCCCGGCGGCCTACCGACCGTTGATCGACGTGGGGCGCGGCGCCTACGGGCCCAAGGTCGGCTGGCTGTGGGATGGCCACGTCGCGGTGTGGCTGGTGACGGCCAAGATCAACAAGTGCACCACGGTGTGGACCATCACCGATCACGACAATTCGCTGCCCGATCATCAAGCCGGACAATCGTTGCCACCGGGATCCGCATTCGGACGCGCGCCGGCATATCGATTCCCTGCCTACCTCGGGTTCCACATCGTGGAGCGGTGGCAATTCCACTACTCGCAGGTCATCAAGTCCACGCGCTGACGGGCGCGCGGAGGCGCCGCCTGCTGGGCTAGCTTGGCGGTCATGCAGATCTGGCTTGCCGACCCGCTGTTCGGTGGCCGCGCTCAGGGCGGCCGTCAACTCATCGAACTTTTCGCCGCGTTTGGGTTGACGACCCTCATTGGCCTGGAGCGCACCATTCAGGGCAAGAGCGCGGGACTTCGCACCCAGACCATTGTCGGCACCGCGTCGGCGTTGATTTTGATGATCAGTAAGTATGGCTTCGGCGATGTGCTATCGGCAGGCACGATTGCGCTGGACCCATCCCGTGTTGCGGCCCAAATCGTCTCGGGTATCGGCTTTTTGGGTGCGGGGCTCATTATCACCCGACGCGGCGCGGTGCACGGGCTCACCACCGCGGCAGCGGTCTGGGAATCGGCTGCGATCGGCATGGCAGCAGGTGCCGGCCTGTTATTGCTCGCCTCCGCCGTGGTGGCCCTGCACTTTGTCAGCGCGCTCGCTTTCAATGAGCTGGAGCGCCAGCTCACGGCCCGGCTGCGCGGGACGGTCAGAGTGCACATCATCTACGAAAGGGGTCGGGGTGTGCTGCGGGAGCTGTTACGGACCTGCGGGCAGCGAAAGTGGCAGCTCACCGAACTCGACGCCGATCCGCACGACATCGAACGCGATCAGGTTGGGGTGACGATGACGTTGTCGGGCGCCAAGATCGCCAACGCAGAACAGGTTCTCGGCAACGTCGACGGCGTTTACGCGGTGCTTCGTGCCGAGGAAGAGCCCGACTGAGCCCTGCGCCGAGTCACAGGTGTGCTGGGTGCGGACCCCGGATTGCGCGATAGGACGCTGCTACACCGGCAAGGCTCAACGCGGTGAAGACCGTGAACAACCAGCCAGCCGCCGTCACGTCGCCGCCCTCGGCATTGTTGACCACGACACCGGCCAAACCGGCCCCGAACGCACCGGCGATCACCTGCACGATGTTGATCGCTGCGGCCGCGGCGGCGCCTTCAGCCGGGTCGTTGACGCACTCCATCGCGCGAACCGACAAATGTGGCCAGGCCATCCCGATCCCGATCCCGACGGCCAACAACGCCACCACCCACAGCGCGACAATCCCCACCGACGCGTTATTGCGCTGGGTGAGCGCACCCAGAGCCAGACCCGCCGCCACCACCATCGGAGCGGCCACGATCACCCGGCCGATCGCTCGCGGACCCTCCAAGGATGCGCTGACGATTTCGCTGACCGTCCAGCCGACCGCCAGCGCCGCGCCCAGGAACCCGGCCCCCACCGGAGTCAGATGT
>JBEKNM010000118.1:0-10217 GCA_049522835.1 Mycobacterium sp. | reverse complement strand
TGATCTTTCCGGTCCTGCCCGACGGACATGACCAGCACATCCGCCACAGCTTCGGACTGGCAAACCGCTCAAATGATCGGGGCGCACTCCATGGTTAACGGCACGGGCCCTATGGTCGGTGTGCGGGTAATCGATCTCACCGCGATGGTGATGGGGCCGTATTGCACGCAGATCATGGCTGACATGGGCGCTGATGTGATCAAAGTCGAACCGCCACAGGGCGATAACACCCGCTACATCTCGGTCGGACCCGCGCCGGGGATGAGCGGTGTGTTCGTCAACGTCAACCGGGGCAAGCGCAGCGTGGTGCTGGACCTGCAAACCGAGGCCGGAACACGCGCGCTGCGCGGGCTGGTGGAGACCGCGGACGTCTTCATCCATTCGATGCGCGCGCGCCAAAGCGGTCGCCAAGCTCGGTTTCAGCTACGACGATGTCGCCGCGATCAACCCCGCGATCGTCTACACCAATTGCTACGGATACGGCCGCCGCGGACCCAATCGAGACCGGCCCGCCTACGACGACACCATCCAGGCGGAATGCGGCCTGCCGGCGGTACAACAGCAATTGACTGGCGAGGCCGACTACGTCGGAACCATCATGGCTGACAAGGTCGCCGGGCTCACCGCGCTGTATGCGACGACCATGGCACTGTTTCACCGTGCGCGCACCGGGCAGGGGCAGGAAGTCGAGGTGGCCATGTTCGAAACCATGGCCTCGTTCATGCTCGTCGAACATGCCAACGGCGCCCTGTTCGACCCGCCGCTGGGGCCGGCGGTGTATCCGCGTACCGTGGCGCCCAACCGTCGGCCGTACCGCACCAGCGACGGCTACATCGCCGCGCTGATCTACAACGACAAGCACTGGAACGCGTTCATGAACGCCGTGTGCCCGCCGTGGGCCAGTGAGCTGTATTCGACGCTGGAACAGCGGGCCCACCAGATCGACACCGTCTACGGACTGGTGGCCGAGACGATGAAACAGCGCTCGACCCAGGAGTGGCTGGAGTTGTTGCGCGAACTCGAGATTCCGGCCGCGCCACTGAACACTCCCGACGCGCTGTTCGACGACCCGCACCTCAACGCCGTCGGCATGTTCGAGACCGTAGACACCCCGCACGGACCTGTCCGCTTCCCGGGCGTGCCTACCTGGTTCTCTCGGACACCGGGTCGCGTCGCGGGGCCGGCGCCGGAGCTCGGCGCCGACACCGCAGAAGTGCTCGCCGAAATTGGCACGAGCAGTCCCCCGCAGGCGGGAGGTACCCCCAGCAAAATCGCCCGAAATGGCCTGCCAGATAGCAATTTTGCGTCTGCTCGCGAAGTAAAGGAGTTGTAAGAATGGCTGTGCCCGTTTACAAGCGCATTCTCGACCTGTTCGAGGCTGAGGGTGTGAATACCCTGTTCGGGATCCCGGACCCGAACTTCGTACACATGTTCCTCGAGGCGGATTCGCGTGGCTGGCACGTGGTCTCGCCGCACCACGAGTTGAGCGCCGGGTTCATGGCCGAGGCAGCATCGCGGATGACGGGGAAGCCCGGTCTGTGCATCGGCACCCTGGGCCCTGGTGTCGCCAACATCGCCGGGGCGATGATGTGCGCCTACGTGGAGAACTCGCCGGTGATCTTCCTCGGTGGTCAGCGGGCGCGCATTACCGAGCGGCGGGTGCGCCGCGGCCGAATCCAATTCGTGCAGCAGGAGAGGCTTTTCATCCCGTCGGTGAAGTACAGCAGTTCGATCGAGTACGCCGACCAGACCGACGAGATCGTCCGCGAGGCGATCCGCCGCGCGATGTCCGGCACGCCGGGACCGTCCTATATCGAGTTCCCGTCGCATGTCATCCTCGAAGAGCTCGACGTCCCGGATCCGTTGCCGCCCAGCAGGTATCGCCTTGTCAACCAGGGCGCGGGGGCAGCTGAGGTCGCAGAGGCCGCCAGGCTGATCCGGGAGGCCAAGAGCCCGATCCTGCTGGTCGGCCACGGCGTGCACACCTCCCGCACCGGCGCCGCGGTCAAGGAACTCGCCGACCTGATGGCCTGCCCGGTGATTCAGACCTCCGGCGGCACCTCCTTCATCGCCGGGCTGGAGGACCGCACCTTCGCCTACGGGTTTTCGCCGGCAGCCGTCGAGGCGGTGGTCAAGTCCGACCTGTGCGTGGCGCTCGGCACCGAGCTCGGCGAGCCGAGCCACTACGGCAAGACTCGGCACTGGGCGGAGAACGACGCCAACCGCAAATGGGTACTGGTTGAGCAGGATCCGGTTGCCATCGGTGTGAACCGTCCGATCGACGTGCCGTTGGTCGGAGACCTGCGCGGTGTCGTCCCCCAGCTCGTCGACGCGCTGCGAGACGGTCCGAGACAGCCCTCCGTTGACCTCGACCGCTGGATCAAGGAGGACGCCGAGGAACTGGCCCAACTCGCGGAGAACGCGCCGACCGGCCGGACACCGGTGCACCCGGCCCGCTATGTCGTCGAGGCAACCAAGGCGTTCCCGGAGGGCGGCATCCTGGTACGCGACGGCGGGGCCACCGTCATCTTCCAGTGGACCTACTCGCAAGCCAAGCCGCACGATGTGATCTGGAACCAGAACTTCGGCCACCTCGGCACCGGCCTGCCCTACGCTGTCGGCGCGTCTGTCGCCGAGGGCGGCAAGCGTCCGGTCATGCTGCTGACGAGCGACTCCGCGTTCCTGTTTCACATCGCCGAACTGGAGACCGCCGCGCGGCAGAACCTGCCGCTGGTGTGTGTGGTCGGCGTCGACCATCAGTGGGGACTCGAGGTCGGCGTCTACAAGCGCACGTTCGAGCAGCCGTCGCCGCAGCCTGGCGTGCACTGGAGCAAGGACGTGCGGTTCGACAAGATCGCCGAGGGATTCGGTTGCCACGGCGAGTATGTCGAGAAGGAAGACGAGATCGGGCCTGCCATCGGGCGTGCTTACGCTAGCGGCAAGACAGCCGTTGTTCATGTCTGCATCGACCCGAAGGCCAACTCGGAAGAGATGCCGAAGTACGACGAATTCAGAACTTGGTACGCAGAAGGAACTCAATAGGGAAGGGTACGGCCATGCGCGAATACCTGAAGTTCTATATCGACGGCCGCTGGGTCGACCCGGTCCGGGCGAATGCTTTTGACGTTGAGAACCCGGCGACCGAACAGGTTTCCGGGACGATCTCACTCGGCTCGGCCGCCGACGTCGACGTGGCTGTCGCGGCCGCCCGGCGCGCTTTCGCCAGCTGGTCGCAGAGCAGTCGCGAACAGCGCCTGGATCTGCTGGAGGCCATCCTTGCCGAATATCAAAAGCGCCTAGGCGATCTCGCCGACGCGGTCACCGAGGAAATGGGCGCGCCGCCCTCGCTGGCTGCGGGCCCTCAGGCCCAACTCGGGCTCGGTCACCTGGTGACGGCGATCGATGTGCTGAAGAATTTCCCCTTCGAAGAACAGCACGGGGCAACGCTGATCGCCAAGGAGCCGATCGGCGTCTGCGGGCTGATCACGCCGTGGAACTGGCCGCTCAACCAGATCGCGGTCAAGGTGTATCCGGCATTGGCAACCGGGTGCACCATGATCCTGAAACCGTCTGAGGTTGCGCCGTTCTCGGCTCACGTATTCACCGAGATTCTGGATGCCGCCGGTGTGCCGCCCGGTGTGTTCAACGTGGTCAACGGCGACGGTCCCGGCGTCGGTGTCGCCCTGGCGAGCCATCCCGACATCGACATGGTGTCCTTCACCGGATCCACGCGCGCCGGCGTCGAAGTGGCCACCAACGCTGCTCCGACCGTGAAGCGGGTGACCCAGGAACTCGGCGGCAAGAGCCCCAACGTCGTCCTCGACGATGCGGGTTTTGGCGACAGCGTCCGAGCGGGCGTGGTCAACATGATGCCGAACTCCGGTCAAAGCTGTAACGCACCATCACGCATGCTGATCCCGAAATCGCGCATGGCCGAGGCCATGGCGATCGCGCGTGAGGTCGCCGAGCACGTGAATGTGGGCAGTCCCGACGATCCGAGAGCGATCGGTCCGGTGGCGTCGAGGGCACAGTTCGAAAAGGTGCAACGCCTGATCCAGCAAGGCATCGACGAGGGTGCGACCGTCGTCGCGGGCGGCCCGGGCCGCCCGACGGGGCTGGACAAGGGTTACTACGTCAAGCCGACCGTCTTCGCGAACGTCACCAACGACATGACGATCGCACGCGAGGAGATCTTCGGGCCGGTGCTGTGCATCCTCGGCTATGACGACATAGACCAGGCCGTCGAGATCGCCAACGACACCGAATACGGCCTGGCCGGCTACGTCTCGGGAGCCGACCTCGACAAGGCCCGAGACGTGGCCCGCAAGATCCGGGCCGGCTGGGTGACGATCAATCATGCTTTCGACATGAATGCGGCGTTCGGCGGCTATAAGCGCAGCGGCAACGGGCGAGAGTGGAGCGAGTTCGGCTTCCACGAGTATTTGGAGGTTAAGAGCACCTTGGGCTACGCGCCCGACAAGGCCGCGCAATAGCTTTTGACGATTGAGAAGGGATGAGAAACAGATGTTTTCAGCCGTTTTGATCGAGAAAGGTGAGGCCGGACAGACGGTTGGGGTCACCGGCCTGGACGAGGCGCAGCTGTCCGATGGCGATGTCAGCGTGGATGTCGAGTACTCCACGCTGAATTACAAGGATGGCCTGGCAATTACGGGCAAATCGCCCGTCGTGCGGAAATTTCCGATGGTTCCGGGTGTCGATCTCGCCGGCGTGGTGACCGGGAGCAGCCACGCCGACTGGAAAAAGGGCGACCGTGTGGTGCTCAACGGTTGGGGCGTCGGCGAGACGCATTGGGGGGGCCTGGCCCAGCGCGCGCGCCTCAACGGGGACTGGCTGGTGCCTCTGCCCCCGCAGTTCACCAGCCGCCAGGCGATGGCAATCGGCACTGCCGGTTACACGGCGAGCCTCTGTGTGGCTGCCCTACTAGCCCATGGCATATCGCCCGATCAAGGCGAGATCCTCGTGACGGGCGCGACAGGCGGCGTCGGAAGCGTCGCGATCGCGTTATTGAGCATAGCGGGGTTCAAAGTGGCTGCCGCGACCGGAAAGCCTTCCGAAGCTGACTATTTGCAGCGACTCGGTGCCGGGACGGTGTTGGACCGCGATGAGCTCAGCGAGGCCGGCAAGGCGTTGCAGAAGGAGCGCTGGGCGGGCGTCGTCGACACCGTCGGCAGCCATACGCTGGTCAACGCCTGCGCGCAAACGCTGTACGGCGGCGCGGTTGCCGCATGCGGCCTGGCCCAGGGCATGGATTTTCCGGCGACGGTGGCGCCGTTTATCTTGCGCGGTGTCTCCCTGCTTGGCATCGACAGCGTGATGGCGCCCAAAGAGCGGCGCATGGTCGCCTGGAAACGCCTATCTGACGATCTGGATGGCGGCGTGCTGGATTCGATCGCTCAAGAGATCGGTCTGGGAGAGGCGATCGCCTCCGCGGGAGAACTTATGGACGGCAAGGTACGCGGCCGCGTCGTTGTAGACGTCAATCGCTGACGGGAGCGCTGATGGCCAAGAAGACGACCAAATCATCGAGCGTCGAACTCGATTTGTCCGACGTCGATCACCGGGTGGGAAAGCCGGTGGGCGGAGGGCAATTGTGGGATCCATGTAGTTCATCCGACATCCGGCGCTGGGTGATGGCGATGGACTACCCCAACCCGCTGCACTGGGATGAGCGGTTCGCTGGCGACTCGAAGTTCGGCGGCATTGTCGCACCGCAGTCCATCGCGGTGGCCTTGGACTACGGACACGGCGCGGCCCCTGCATGCGTGGGCCATATTCCGAACAGCCACTTGATCTTCGGAGGTGAGGAATGGTGGTTCTACGGCTGTCCCGTGCGGCCCGGCGACAAGTTGTCGCAAGAGCGTCGGTTTCATGACTACAAGGTGACCGAGACGAAATTCGCCGGCCCCACGATGTTCTCACGCGGTGACACCATCCACACGAACCAGCACGGCACCCTGGTGGCGCGCGAACGTTCCACTGCGATCCGCTATCTCTACGAGGAAGCGGCAAAGCGCGGGATGTTTGAAAATCAGCTGGGCGGCATCAAACGCTGGACGCAAACTGAGCTCGAGGAAGTCGAAAGGCTACGGCGTGAGTGGCTCGAATCCAACCGGATGGGGGTATCGCCGCGCTTTGACGAGGTCAAGGTTGGCGACACGCTGCCACGGCGGGTGATCGGGCCGCACAGCATCGCCAGCTTCACCACCGAATACCGGGCGTTCCTGTTCAATATCTGGGGCACCTTCCAGTGGGTGGCGCCGCCCGGTATCGAGGATCCGTGGGTCTATCAGGATCCAGGCTGGGGCAAGGACTTCGCCTTCGACGAAGAAGACGCGAAGATCGATCCCCGCAAACGCGACGGCCTCTACGTCGGCCCGTCGCGCGGGCACATCGACGCCGACCGGGCCAGCCAAGTCGGCATGGCCCGCGCCTACGGCTATGGCGCAACGATGGGCGCATGGTGCACCGACTACCTCGCATACTGGGTCGGCCACGACGGCATGGTGCGCCATTCCAAGGCCGACTTCCGTACGCCCGCCTTCGAGGGCGATGTGACCTATTTCGATGCCGAGATCGTCGACAAGCAACCCGAGTCGACCTGGGGTGTGCCGCTCGTACAGGTAAAGCTGCGCCTGACCAACCAGAACGGAGAAATGCTGGTGGGCTGCACAGCCGAGGTCGAACTGCCGTTGTAGCCATGGTCGACGAGACGGGTTCGCAAGCCGTACAGGGCTTTTCCGTAGGCCTTTCCATAGTATCCGGACCGCCGCTATCGGATGAGTCCGGGCTAGGCGCGCTCACACTGCCGGGTTTCCTACGCGAAGTGACGCAGATGTACGGCGAGCGCGAAGCATTGGTGTGGCGCACCTCCGACGGCGTCACGCGTTGGACGTATGCGCAGCTTTGGGAACGCGCGATCGAAGTGGCGCGTGCGTTGCGCGGGTGCGGCCTCGGCAAGTGCGCCCGCGTCGGCGTGCTGATGACGAACCGGCCGGAATGGCTTGCCGCGGTGTTCGGTACATCTCTGGCCGGCGGGGTGGCCGTCACCCTCAGCACGTTTTCCACGGCGTCCGAATTGGACTATCTGATACGGTCCTCGGCTGTTTCGGTGCTGTTGTTTGAGCGCAGGGTGCTGTCGAAGGACTTCGCCGACATTCTGGCCGAGCTGGAACCGGCGATTGGCACATCGCGGCGAGGGGCGCTGGAATCGGCGAAGTACCCGTTTTTGCGCCGACTCGCACTCGTGGGCGAGCCGGCGCCGGGCATCGAGGCGTGGGATGAGTTCCTGGCGTCCGGCCACGAGGAGCCCCGCGGGCTGGTCGAGGAGACCGCCGCGTCGGTGCTTCCCAGCGATGCCGCCGTGCTGTTCTTCTCGTCTGGCTCCACGAGCAAGCCGAAAGGGGTGCTCAGCGCGCATCGCGGGGTGTGCGTCCAAATGTGGCGCTTCAGGCGCATGTACGGGTTCAGCCCGAGCGACCATGTTCGAGGCTGGACGGCCAACGGCTTTTTCTGGTCCGGCAATTTCACGATGGTGCTCGGGTCAACGCTGGCCAGCGGCGGGGCCCTCGTCCTGCAATCGACGTTCGACGCCGCCGAGGCGCTCGAGCTCATGCAGGCCGAGCGGGTGAACTTTCCGTTCGCCTGGCCCCACCAGTGGGCTCAGTTGGAAGGCGCACCCAACTGGGGCCGGGTGGATTTGAGCAGTGTGAGGTTCGCGGATTTCAAGACCCCGATCGCCCACCATCCCACGGTTTCGAGCCAATGGTACGAGCCGGGCCATGCTTACGGCAACACCGAAACATTTACGATTACAACGGGTTACCCGGCCAACACTCCACCCGAAGTCCATGCGGACAGCTTCGGAGTGGTGTTGCCGGGTGTGACGCTCAAGATCACAGATCCGATTACCGGCGGCACTGTTTCGCGCGGCAAGGCGGGCGAGATCTGTGTCAAGGGGCCCACGCTCATGCTCGGCTACATCGGCACACCGCTTGACGAGACCCTCGACGCCGAGGGCTTTTTCCCCACCGGCGACGGCGGCTATCTCGACGACGCGGGCCGGCTGTACTGGCAAGGCCGGCTCACCGACATCATCAAGACCGGCGGCGCCAATGTCTCGCCGCGCGAGGTTGATGAGGCCCTTATCGAACACTCCGGAGTCAAGGTTGCGCAGACCGTCGGCGTTCCGCACCAAACGCTCGGCGAGGTCGTTGTCTGCTGCGTTGTGCCGCACGATGGCGTGGTCCTGGACACCGGGCAGCTTTTGGCGTTCCTGCGGGAGCGATTGGCCAGTTATAAGCTACCGCGCCATGTGCTGTTCTTCCGCGAGGACGAAGTGGCGGTGACCGGCAATGCCAAGATCAAGGCCGGCGAGCTTCGGGAACTAGCCGCCAACCGGCTACGCGCGGGCCGCGTGAAGGAGATATTGTGATGCTCAACGACCCAGGAATGGCTCGACCTCTTCCGTGAACTGGAAATTCCCGCGGCGGCGCTGTCCAGTCCGGCAAATCTGTTCGACGATCCCCATCTGAACGCTGTCGGCTTTTTCGAGACAGTGGACACACCACGTGGCCCGGTGCGCTTCCCGGGTGTGCCGACCTGGTTCTCCCGAACACCGGGCAGAGGTGCTCGAAGAACTCGGATTGGCCCTGGTCGATATGACAGCCGAAGTGCAGCCGGGCGGCCCGATTTAGGCCTGCTGTATATCGAAAAACCGGCGCGTGTCCTCCGCAGAATCCGGCGCTCTCGCCCCTAGGCTTGCTGTGATCTCAAGAGGAGGGGAAGCGACGAATCGGCAGCATATACGGCGCCGGGCAACAAGGTGGTCAGGGCGCGTCAACAGCGAGAGCTGAGCCGGGCGGGACTCCTCCCGCGCCGGCTCGTTCGACTCGGCGGCGCCGATGGGTTGCTCCAATGCGACGTGTCGGCCGGCTGGCGATCTGGGATAAACCAGAGCGAAGCAGCGGCATTGCTGCTCTGGACGGGCTTCGGGCCATAGCGGTTGCATTGGTGCTCGCCCAGCATGGCGGCATCCCCGGTATGAGCGGTGGGTTCCTCGGCGTCGACGTCTTCTTCGTTCTGAGCGGATTTCTGATCACGTCCCTACTGCTCGACGAGCTCGGCCGCACCGGTCGTATCCAGCTGACCGGGTTCTGGATTCGCCGTGCCCGCCGGTTGCTGCCGGCACTGGTCTTGATGGTGCTTGCTGTGGGCGCGGCCCGTGAACTTCTTCCCTATCAGGCCCTTACCGGTCTACGGAACGACGCAATCGCAGCGTTCTTCTGGGTGGCGAACTGGCGGTTTGTGGCCCAGAAGACCGACTATTTCACCCAGGGCGCCCCACCATCGCCTCTGCAGCACGCCTGGTCGCTCGGGGTCGAGGAGCAGTACTACTTTGTCTGGCCGGTAGTGCTGATCGCGGTGACTCTGCTGATGGCGGCGCGAGCCAAGCGCTACTTCATGCGGGCCACCCTGGGCGGGGTTCGGTTCGCGGCGTTCGTGATTGCCACGTTGGGGGCGCTGGCTTCGGCTGCAGCGGCCATCGTCCTTGCCTCCGACGCCACGCGTGACCGGATATATTTCGGCACCGATACCCGGGCGCAGGCGTTGCTGATCGGTTCGGCGGCTTCGGCGCTGCTGGTTCGGGATTGGCCATCGCTCAACCGCGGCTGGTGCCTGATCCGGACTCGGTGGGGGCGACGGATCGCCCGCGTTCTACCGGTCATCGGTCTGGCGGGCCTGGCGGCGGCGACCCACTACGCAACGGGCAGTGTCGGCGAGTTTCGGCACGGCCTATTGATCGGGGTCGCAATCGCAGCCGTCCTGGTGGTCGCCCCGGTGGCAATGGAACAGCGCGGCGCGATCGCCCGCATCCTGGCCCTGCCCCCGTTGGTGTGGCTGGGCACCATCTCTTACGGCGTCTACCTGTGGCACTGGCCAATCTTTCTGGCGCTCAACGGCGAACACACCGGATGGTCTGGGCTCCCACTGTTCGCCGCTCGGTGCGGAGCCACGGTGGCAGCGGCAGGCGCGTCATGGTGGCTGATCGAACAACCTATCCGGCGCTGGCGACCGTCGCGGGTGCCCTTGTTGCCGTTGGCGGCGGCTACCGTGGCCAGCGCCGCCGCGGTGACATTGATGGTGGTTCCGGTGGGAACCGGGCCCGGATCACGTCAGGCCGGTCTGCCGCCCGGAGT
>JBEKNM010000117.1:0-9847 GCA_049522835.1 Mycobacterium sp. | reverse complement strand
GCCGGGAGGTCAGTTCGAACAGGCCGGTGATGAGGCGTATTCACGGCGTACAGCGAGGGTAGTAAGACGGCCACGCGCTGTTTAAGGCCGTGCGAGTGAGTCCATGAGACGACTCTCAGTGCCGCCAATGGGAATAGACGGCGCGGCCAAGTAGCTGAGCCTGGAGTGGCTCAGAAACCCGATCCCGAGACGCTCAAGGCACTGAACGGCAACATCACCGACGAGTTTCGCACCTACGCCGGCAAGGTGGGGGGGCGATTCGAAGGCAATGAGCTGTTGCTACTCACCACGACGGGCGCGAAGTCCGGCGACCCGCGGGTCTCGCCGCTGGTGGTGTTTCGCATCGATGAAAAGCTGCTGATCGTCGCCGGTTACGGCGGCGCCGACGTCAACCCGGCGTGGGTGCACAACCTGCGGGCGAACCCGCGCGCGCACGTGGAGGTCGCCACCGACTCGTTCGACGTTGTCGCGCACGAGCTCGACCCGTCCGAACGTGAGGCGATCATCCCCAAGATCAACGCGAACGTAGCCGCGTTCGCCTACGCGAACTACCAGTCAAAAACCACGCGCACCATCCCCATATTCGAGCTGCAAGAAGGCGAATCATGACCGGCCCCAACCGATGCCAGCACCTCGTCGGCATGGACGCCGATGACACCCCGCTGGCGACGTCGATGGTGTAGTTGGTCTCGGCTCCGGCGTTCCACGGTGGCGCGGATCTGCGCGTCGGTGTTCGGGTGCTTTGAGCGGGAGCCGAAAGGTGCATGTTGGTCCGTCTCATACCGAATGACGCCCAAGGGCCGGAAGGGCAGTGCGCCGCGTGCGTGGGGCGGATGTCAAAGATCGCGTCCGCGTTGGCGTCACTCAGGGTGGAGCTATGCAGTGGAGATTGACAAACCCTCGCAGCACGCCGAACGTTCGTCAAAGTAGCCCGGCGATTCCGATCAATCTTCCCTGCATCTCGACAGGTGTCGAGATGTAGCGGAGATTAGCAAGCTGAAAGTGCCTGTCTAACAACGCATTGGACTGCGCCGTCGCGCGGGCAAAGTCAAGCCCGCTGGGTCGATCCGCCGCGGCCGAGGTCCCTGGCGCTGTGTTTGTTCGAAGGTCGGCGGATCCGTTGCAGATAGTTCGGTTCGGTGGGCTCAGGGGCGAGGACGCCAGAAAGCTGATGGACCTCGAACGCGAGAACACCAATCTCAAGCGGCTATTGGCCGATGCGGAGTGGAGAAGGACGCGCTTCGCGAGATTGCCCCGGCCCGCTACGCCGCCAGCTGCATCCACCGCCGGGCGATGCGTATCAGTGCCCCGGCGACAGTAGGGGTTCGAGGTGCGAGACAAGACCTCCGATGGGTTTAAGTGTCAAGTGCTTGGGTGCTCGCCGGCGTCGGCAAGCGCATCCAGGTGCAGGCGGAGTCGTTAGATACCGGGTACTTCTCGCCGAGAGATGTGATGACGAAGTGGTTTGCGGAGTAGAACCCGACTGCGTCTATGTCGGTCTCTTCGACAATCGGGAGCTTGGCGGGGACCGCCTGCGGCAGCACGACAAGTAGACGGCTCCCCACCCGGGCCCGACGCGCTGTCTCGAATCTAGAGAAACGAGGTCGATCAGATCCACTTAGGTGCGAACGGTCACTGGTCCTGTGGCTAAGACCCTGACCGCCTGAAGACCTGGTGTCTTTCTGCGGATCGGCGGGGCTGGGGGAACTGGTGGTTGTTCGCATCTGACGGCCCTGCCGTGGCAAACGCCTGGATCAGATCGGGACCCGAGTCCTCAGACAGGACCGTGCGTGTCGCGGCAGGGTCGTCGGGCGGTTGATGGGTGGGATTGACGTCGTGGTTACAGCCCGCCCGCACGGAGGCAACGTCTCAGCTTTTCGCGAGCCGAGAGCTCTCAGCGAAAGACCGACGCCGTGCGGGTTGCTGGGACGCGAACAGCTCATCGGAGGGAAGGCCATTGAGCCTTGTAAGTGGAGCGCTGCGCATCCTGCTCTGGTCCTGTGACCAGCACCAATATCCGTAATGAGGAGGTTAGATAGAAGTGAAACTGTTCTGTGGCATCGACTGGGCCCAAGACCACCACGACGTCGCCGTCATCGACGCCGATGGTCAGCTGGTCGCCAAGAAACGCATCACCGATGACCCCGCCGGGTTCGCCGAGCTGATCGAATTGCTCACCGTTGCCGGCGACAGGATCGAGGACCCGGTGCCGGTGGCGATAGAAACCCCGCGCGGCCTGCTGGTCGCCTCTCTGAGGGCTACTGGACGGCCGGTGTATGCGATCAACCCGTTGGCGGTGGCCCGATATCGAGAGCGCCTCTCGGTAGCGAGGTCGAAGTCCGATCACGTTGATGCGATGACCCTGGCGCATATCCTCCGCGTGGATGCCTACCTGCAGCGCCGCCTCCCCGCCGATAGTGAACTGTGCCAGGCAATCGCGGTGCTGGCCCGGGCGCACCAGGACGCGATCTGGGCACGCACCAAGGCTCACAACGAATTACGCTCACTGCTGTGCGATTTCTATCCGACGTTCTTGGCCACTTTCACCGGACGGTTCGCGTTGGGGATCGCCAGCCCGGAAGCCCGCGCTGTGCTGGCGATCGCCCCCACCCCGGCCCAGGCGATCACGCTGTCAGCGACTCGGATCGCCGCAGCGTTGCGTCGTGCCGGGCGTAGCCGCGGCATCGACCAGGCTGCCGCCGACATCAAAGCCGCGTTACGCAAACCGCAACTGCGCCAACCACTTCGCGTCGAGAATGCGATGGGTAAACACACGCTGGCACTGCTGGCAGCTCTCGACACCGCCTGCACCAATGTCGAGGAGCTCGGCCAGGCGACCGCCGAACTGTTTCAGACGCATCCCGACCATGCGATCATCACCAGCTTCCCCGGTCTTGCCGACTCGACCGGCGCCCGAGTCCTCGCCGAAATCGGTGACGACCGGACCCGATTCGCCGATGCCCGAGCATTGAAGGCCTACGCCGGATCTGCACCGGTCACCCGCGCCTCCGGGCGCTCGTTGTCAGTCACACACCGGCGGATCAAAAACGACAGACTCGCTGCCGTCGGCTGGATTTGGGCCTTCGCCGCGGCAACAAACTGCGAGCCAGCGCGCGATCACTATCGACGCCGGCGAGACCACGGCGACCGGCACGCCGCAGCGACCCGGCACCTCTTCAACAAACTGCTCGGCCAGCTCTACCACTGCCTGCAAGACCAGCAGACCTTCGACGACACCAAGGCGTTCTCACCCACTGCCGCCGCAGCGTAAATATCAGTGTCACAACTGAAGGACCCGGTCGAACGCGAAAAGGAAATCGCGTTACGCCGCACCGGCAGCAAATCACAACTAACTGTCGATGTCGCCCGGCGAAGGTCCGCATCCAAGATGCACTCCTACGCTCTTCAGGACCGATCGGCTTCCAACCCTTGACTCTTAAAACGATCGGAGGTCTTGTCTCACGTGAGAGCCCCCGAGGCAACCACCGATCCCGCGGCCCAGTAGTGACACCTAGTGTGATCGGGGGTCTAAAGAGAGTCGCGATCGATCAGGATTTGGTCCTGGATGAACGGGCTTGAAGGATCGGCGGCGTTCAGGGTTGAGAGTGTTCGCCGGGTGGGTCGGCTCGCTGGTCGAGGCGGCGGTGAAGTTCGGCGTTGATGGCGTGGGCTTCGGCGAGTTGGTCTTCGAGGATGATGATGCGGCACGCGGCATCTAGTGCGGTGCCGTGGTCGACGAGTTCGCGGGCTCTGGCCGCGATCCGCAATTGATATCGGGAGTAGCGGCGGTGCCCGCCTTCGGAGCGTTGCGGGGTGAGCAGTTTCGCCTCGTCGAGGCTGCGTAGAAATCCTGGGGTGGTTCCCAGGACTTGGGCGGCGCTACCCATGCTGTACGCGGGGTAGTCCTCGTCATCGATGTTGCCGTTCGGGTTGCCGTCGGCAGAACCATTATTCGCTTGTTCCACAACACCTTTCGAAACACCTTGCTGGCGCATGAAGAAGGGCCGGCACCCCGGCGCGCACAATCGCACCGGGGCCGCCGGCCCTGAGGAGATAACTACCATCTATCGACACTGCTGAAAAAACTGCGGCATCGACCCGGCTCACTAGCACGGGCGATCCGACGGTAACTCCTCCCTTCTTCTACCTTGCACTTGCGGGTACTGCACTTGCCGGTACTGCATCATTGCTTGGCGGTCTGAACCATGTGTTCTACAACGGTTCTCGCGGTTCTGACCGTCTCCGATCTTTGTGCCGTCACGGGTAGTTCGTCTCTCCCGTGCCATCACCCTCTGTTCTGTCTACAGGAGAGACTATAACCATCCCGACAGTGCATGTCTACTCCAGCTAGATGAGATTTTCTTTCCCCCGGCCGGAACATGTTTTACGATCCGGGTATGACCTCACAGGACTCTGGTGGCGTCGGGACGGATGCGATCCTACGTCACATCGACACCGAAGCTGACTGCGTGAGCATCGAAGTGACCTTGTACCTGCCCTGGGGTGTGGTGACGGGGATAACGGTGCCCCGCACCTACTTCGGGCACTACGTCGCGAACTTCTTCGCCAGAAACGATGCCCAGGATGTCACTGGGCGCCTGGAGTCGCTGGAAGCCGAGAAGGACAGGGTTTTTCTTCATCTGCGCAAAGCCCGCTGTTATGTCGCTGGCACCATCGTCGAGCACGACTCGCTGCGCATCCGGCTTTCCGATGTGTCCGCGTGGACGGTTGCCGGTATCACCGAACCTTCAGCCGGGGCGCCGCTCCTGCGGTAAGCGCCGTTGCTGATCCGCCCCGATCGGCAGGAATCACCTCTTCCCGACCGGATGCGCGGGTCGCGATAGACCGGATTGCGCTCCTACGGATTCCGGCACAGGTGCGGTTACCCACCGCGGCGGACGGCACCAGGGGCTGGGCGGTGGGGCCGCACTGGCGGGGAGTGGGCGTTAGATCGATGGGGCGTCGGGGGCGCGCTGGTGTGCGTGGCGCGCAGCGCGGTGTTGTCGTCTTCGAGGTTCAGGATGCGACTGATGCCGGCAATGTTGACCCCGGCGGCGACCAGGACGGTGATGCGCTGCAGGCGGGCGAGGTCATCGGTGCTGTAGCGCCGCGTGCCACCGTCGCTGCGCGCCGGAGTGAGCAGTCCGTGGCGTTCCCAGAGCCGCAGTGACTGGGCGGGGACTCCGCTGAGTTCGGCGGCCACGGAGATGCCGTACACCCCGCGATCGGGTGCCGGTCGTTCCTCACGGTGCTGGTTGGCCATAGGTCGGGCGCCCTCGATTCGCGGTCAGAATTTTCGTGGTGCTGCTGCTTGCCTGAGGATGCGACACATGCTATACCGAATATGTGCCTTATGGCATAGATTAACTGAATGTCTGACACTAGATTGGAGTTGGAGGTGGCGACCATGTTGGTGCGTACTGATCCGTTCCGGGACCTCGATCGCTTCGCCCAGCAAGTGTTGGGGACCGCGGCGCGTCCGACCGTGATGCCGATGGATGCATGGCGCGAGGGTGAGGAATTCGTCGTCGAATTCGATCTGCCCGGAATCGACGAGGAGTCGTTGGATCTGGACATCGAGCGCAATGTGGTGACGGTGCGGGCGGAGCGTCCCGATGTTGACCCTGGGCGGGAGATGCTGGCCACCGAACGCCCCCGCGGGGTGTTTAGTCGGCAGCTGGTCCTGGGAGAGAACCTCGATACCGACAGGATCGACGCGTCCTACGACGGCGGAGTTCTGCGGTTACGGATTCCGGTGGCCGAGAAGGCTAAACCCCGCAAGATCTCGATCGGCCGCAACGACCACGATCATGCACGCAAGGTCATCAACGCCTGAGTGGGTAATGCGTATGGGCGGCAACGGGCGGGCAATGACGGCACGCGGGGACCTGGCGGCGATGCCGGCGACCGGGGACACCGTCAGCGGGATCGAGTGGGAGATCCGGTTCCTGGATCCCGATGTGACGGCGCTGATCGCCGAGGTGGACGCCATCTTGTCTGCAGCGCTCACCGCGCACCGCCGGCCACCAGCGCCGCCGCCAGTCACCGGGCGTGCCCTGCTCCGGTCGCGGTCGGCTCGCCGGTCCTGCGGTGTATTGATTCGCCCCTGGCAGCGACCCGCACACACCGTGCGCGCTGTCCAACGCAGCCCCCCGGACCATCCACAATCCCGCGACCATGGCCACCGACAAGTGAAAGGCAGGTGATGGCATCACCACAGAGATGAACCGAGCGGCCCGCACCCCCGGCCACACCTCATATCAGTGAAGACACGCCCCATGCCCATCCAGGCGACTCCCCCGGGGGCGGGCAGCCCGGCCGTACGAGGACCGGCCGCACCACAGACGGGCCGGGCCCCCACTGCGCGCTGTCTCAGATCTAGAGAAATGAGACAGGCCTTCGGAGCGTCCGACGCTAGATGTTTCCGCAGCTCACGGACTCTCGTTTCCTGCCTCACATGGCGGCGCGATCCAGGGTCGTCACAAGTTGGGGCGGAAGTGCCGCGCTACGCCGCGGCGACGGCTTGACAGGGAAAGGCTTTGGTTTCGTCGAACGTCTGGCTGTGTTTTAGGCAGTGGTGAAGCTGGCCGAGGAGTTTGTTGAACAGGTGACGGGTCGCTGGACCGTGGCGGTCACCGATCTCTCGCCGGTGGCGGTCCAGGTGAGTATCCCGTATTCGGCGTCTTACCTCTTCTATACCGCTGGTTGAGCTAAGGCGGCCGCGGCTCAGCTCAGGACCGTGGCACCTATCCGGCTGTGCTGCGGTGTGACAACGGATTCGCGGGGCCCACATTCTTGCCCTGAACGCGACGTCACGTGCGCGACCTGGTGGCGTGCTGAATGCCGGTCTGCTTGTTGAGGGTGGCTAGGTCATAGACCGCGTTGAGATGACACACCTGCTCACCGCGGAACGCGAATATCTCGAGTCCTTCGAACGTGAACGCATTGCCGGTGCCCTGGATGCCGGCCGGCAGAAGCACGCCGGAAAAGTGGCCGCTGCCCCGCCAACTGAACGCGGCCTGCCGGACATCGGTGCGGAACATCGGCGGCGCAATCATTTTCCACACCAGATCGGGGTATGCGGTGATGACGAACCGCATGTATTCGCTGGCGCCCTGGGGGCCTTGCACGACCCAGTCGGTCAGGCGGGTTGTCGGAGTGTCCAAGACAAAGTCATCGGTCACTAACTCCTTGAGCCGATCTGGCTCGTGACTGTTCCAGGCGTCGATCCATCGCTGATACCAGGTGACAGCGAAATCGGGATCGAGGACTCCGGCTTCGGCCTCGGGGATGGTCGATGTCGACACCTTGGCTCCTTTGATCGGATCGGGTCAGATTCGGACGATCGTCCGAATCTATCTGTCAGAATTTAGCACGCATTAGAATCGGCGGCAATGCTCTGCGCTAAGGTCGGCTTGGTATGGCCGATGGACTAGACACCAAGGCGGTCAGGACGCGCCAACGCATCCTGGCCTCGGCAGCGCGCGAGTTCGCAGCGCGCGGTTTCGATGGGACCAGTCTTCGTCAGGTGGCGGCCGGGGCCGACCTGACACTGGGCAGTCTCTACTTCCACTTCGCCACGAAAGCCGATCTCGTCGCTGAGGTTCTGCGCGACGCTGTCGACTTCGCACTTGCGCGCGTCGACCAGGCCATCTCCGAACTTCCCTCCGCGGCAGGCAACGCCGAGGTACTGTCGGCCGCCGTCCGGGCGCATCTGCATGCTCTGCACGAGAGTCGTGACCGCGGTGCGGCCGTCGTGCGGGTGATGGACCGGGCGTCCACCGCTCCTGTCGCGGCGGCGCGTGCCCACGCGCGCCGATACATCACCCGCTGGTGCACGCTTATCAAATCAGCCCAGTGCGACAACGTGGTTAGTTCGGGCGTTGACCCTCGGATTCTCACTGATCTGCTGCTTGGCGCGATGAACGCCACAGTCGGCTCCCGCCAGCTCGCACCGCACCGGGTCGACACGATCGCTGTGACGGTATGCGACGTTTTCCTACGGACAGCGGCCAGCCCAGGATGAACTACTCTCCTTCACTGCGCGACCAAATACGGACTGATCGAATAGGGTCCATGACCGGCAAGCGACGTACTATTAACTCGCCCAACGCATTTGCGCACGCCGAAACCTTCCGTGCGCAGTATCGGCGGGCGCCGGTTGCGAACATATGTGCTACTGTGTAGCACATGAAGTCGATAGGGGTGCGGGAGCTGCGGCAACACGCCAGCCGGTACCTCGAAGAAGTGGCTGCCGGGGAATCCATCGAGATCACTGACCGCGGCCATCCCGTCGCGCGCCTGGTGCCCATCACGGGCGATCCGTGGGAAGACCTGATTAGCGCTGGTGAAGTTGTCAAGGCGGCTCGTGCGATGAACGTCGACGACCTCAAACCTGCGGCATACCCGCACAGCGCCTCTGAAACCCTTGAGCGACTGCGGAGCGACGAGCGTTAGCCCGATGCGGATCTACCTGGACACCTCTGCCTTGGTCAAACTCATTGTCGCTGAGGATGAATCGCAGTCGCTGCAGTCCTTTCTGAGCGCACGAGCCGATGACAGCTTGTTCTCGGCGGCTCTGGCGCGCACTGAGCTGATACGCGCGGTGGCGCCAAACGGAGCCCAAGCCATCGCTGATGCTCGAGACCTCCTTGACAGCTTGGACACCGTCATGCTGACGCGACAGCTGCTCGACGACGCCGGCACCTTGCTGCCGCTGCGCCTGCGTAGCCTCGACGCTATACACCTCGCAGCGGCACAGCGGGCCGGCGACACATTGCGTGCCGTCATCACGTATGACGCCCGAATGATCTCAGCAGCAGCGGATCTCGGGATCTCAACCGCATCTCCGCGCTAGTGCTTTATCAGCCAGTTACATCATCGCGGAACGTTGATCAACTGTGGCGATGATGGCAGCGCGACATTGACGAGGTGTGCAAAATCCAAGAGACTGCATCGGTCGCCGGGTTGGCATGATTATCGCGAACTATTGCTGGAATAGCAGATGATTGCGCGGTGGCCCACCGAGTGAGGTGGCACCGGATCGGCGTTTCCCCAGGGGGGAGCAGCATGGATAATCAATCTCATCCATCATAAATCGAGCTCTGCCGGGCCCCGCGCCTCTATCTCCGGCGCGAGTTCGAAATGCTGTGGGGTCCTGAAGCATCGCGTGGCAATCGGGGATTAGACACCAGCAGCCTCGAAGGAGGCCCGCCCTTCTCGGCGGAGTTCACGCTCAGGGGTTGGCCACGGATTTGGACACGTAACGCAGTGAAACCGATGCGAACAGTCGGGACGCGACGAGACAGCCGGCACGGCTGAACGTCGCTGTCCTGCAATTATGAGACCGCGCGTATCGAGGTGGACGGCGACCGGCTCCCTCATAACCCCGAGGTGAATTGGTCTTTCCCTCCCGAACAGGCACACCGCTGCGTAACCGTAACTGGTGACGCGACGTTTTGATTCCGCAGTCGAGACGCAGGGATTGAGAATCACTCCACACAACCTGCGCGACACCGCTGCATCGCTGGCCATCCAGGAAGGTGCGTCGGTCGTCGCGGTCGCGCGCCTGTTGGGTCACGAATCGGCGGCGACCACGCTCAATCACTACGCGATCACTACGCGGGTCTTTTTCCGACGGACCTTGACGACATCGCTTCCCGTCTTGACGCCCGATTGACTATCGCCAGCCACGGCGCGTCATCTGATGCCGAACCATCACCGACCAAGGCACCGACCAGAACAAGCCAAGACCAGTCGGCGGGCACCCGAAAATTACCGCTGACCTGCATCAACAGTGAGTGCCCCCGGCAGGATTCGAACCTGCGACACCGGCTTTAGGAGAGCC
>JBEKNM010000116.1:0-9873 GCA_049522835.1 Mycobacterium sp. | reverse complement strand
GGCAGCACTGTGCTGAGGAAGGCGCTCAGTACCTTCGCATCGGGGTTGCGGCTGTCGAAGGCAACCTCCCGGAGCAGTCCAGGGGTCTGCGGGGTGTCATCGGAGAGCTGGTCACGCCGAACGACGCGGACCGGAGGCTTGTGCATCGGTGTTTCCTTTCTATCCCTGGCCGACTGCCAGAGCGCTCGACCGGCTATCCATAACTGGGTGGCCGGTGGGAACCATTACCTGATTCGGTCCGCCCTCGTGTAGACGTTCATCGAGTCGCCCCGTAGGAACGCCACCAGGGTGACACCGGACTCCTCCGCCAGGGAAGCCGCCAGCGACGACGGCGCTGAGACGGCGGCGAACACGGGAATGCCGGCCAGCACGGCCTTCTGCGTCAACTCGAACGACGCGCGCCCGCTTACCAGCAGCACCGAGGACGTCAGCGGTATCCGGCCATGCTCGAGCGCCCAGCCGATGACCTTGTCGACGGCATTGTGCCTGCCAATGTCTTCGCGCACCACAAGCATCGTTCCGTCCGCATCGAACAGCGCCGCGGCGTGTAGACCGCCGGTGCGGGCGAAAACCTTTTGCGCGGCGCGAAGTTGGCCGGGCATCCCCTTGAGCGTGGCCGCAGCGACGGTAGCGGGATCCTCGCCGGGCGAGAAACGACCGATGACGCGTACCGCGTCCAGCGACGCCTTGCCGCAGACCCCGCACGAGGAGGTGGTGTAGAAGTTGCGGGTGACATCGAGGTCGGGAGTTTTGACGCCGGGCGCCAGCGTGACGTCGAGAACGTTGTAAGTATTGGCACCGTCGGGAACGTTGGGGCCGCGCCCGCCGCAGTAGCGGATGGTCAGCACGTCCTCGCGACCGGTGATTACCCCTTCGGTGAGCAGAAAGCCTTGCGCGAGTTCGATATCCGAACCGGGCGTGCGCATAGTCACAGTGACCGCAGCACCGTTGACGCGGATCTCCAACGGCTCCTCGACGACCAGGGTCTCCGGCCGGGTGACGGCCCCATTCGCGGTGAGATGCTGGGCGCGCCGGCGCGCCGTTACGTGCGCCACTAGGTAATTTCACCGTCGCCGGGGCGAGCGGCGGCTGAGCGCTGGAACCTCACGGAGTCAACCTACATTGGTTGCCGGCCGCTTGCCTGGAAGAGGATTTCGTTGCTACCTCGGCAGGCGTCCACCCTAATGAACGGTAACGTCGATAGTCTACAGCCATCGGCGTATGGGGGAACGAGCTGCGGACACCGCCGGAAAAGAGGCACAACATGGCAGTCGAATCAAATGCCGGCGCGCAGGGATCACTACCGGGCGGAGAGAAAGTTGACCCGGCGACGGTCTTTGCGGCCCTCGCCGAGATCATCTATCAAGGCTCGGACGCCAACGAGATGTACGCGGCCCTCTGCGTCGCCGCGACCCTGGTCGTCCCGGGCTGTGACCACGCCAGCCTGCTGGTGCGCCAGAACGATCGCTACGTCACCGTCGGTGCGAGTGACCGGCTGGCACAGCTGGTCGATGATTTCGAACGGCGCGCCGGCGACGGCCCGTGCATCGATGCGATCGAGGAAGAAACGCCGCAGATCGAAACGGACCTGACCACACCAAACCAGTGGCCGCACCTTGCGGCCCTGCTTCTCGAAGAGACACCGGTGCGCGGAGCAATGGGGTTTCGTCTTCTGGTGGACAAACGCAAAGGCGCTGCGCTCAATCTCTTCAGCGACACCCCCAACCTGTTGGACGCCGAGTCCGCCGGACGGGCGGCGGTACTGGCATCGTTCGCCAGCGTGGCCATCAACGCCATTGCCAAAGGGGAGGATGCCGCCAGCCTGCGACGAGGGCTGCTGAGCAACCGCGAGATCGGCAAGGCGGTCGGCATCCTGATGACGCTCAACGAACTATCCGAAGATGAGGCGTTCGAACTGCTGCGTCGGCACTCTCAGACCCTCAACATCAAATTGGCTGACGTGGCACGGGAAGTTATCGACAGGCGCGGCCAACTGCAATCCGGTGACAACGACTAAGCAGCCCCGGACCACATAGCTCGGGCTATTCCGGCAGCCGCAACTCGGGCTTCTCGACCTCTTCGATGTTGACGTCCTTGAAGGTGACGACCCGCACCTGTTTGACGAATCGCGCCGGGCGGTACATGTCCCATACCCAGGCGTCGGACAGTCGGAGCTCGAAATAGACCTCACCGTCGGCGTTGCGTGGCATCATCTCGACGCTGTTCGCCAGGTAGAACCGCCGCTCGGTCTCCACGACGTAGCTGAACTGGCCGACGATGTCCTTGTATTCGCGGTACAGCGAGAGCTCCATCTCGGTTTCGTACTTTTCGAGATCCTCAGCACTCATCTGCCACTCATCTGCTCAGACGTCCTTCTCCCTGCGAATTTCCCCGGCTGGGCCCCTCATGGCCCGTTCGGCCCGATGGGCCCGGTTGAGTCACCAGCGGCCCGCATCGTCGCCGGGTGAGACCCCTGGCCCATCTTTCCTCACTGGCATTCGCCACGCTCGCCCGGAGGGTCCGGTTTGCATTCGGCCACCACCCGGGTGTTCGAGCCGGTCGCCACGCGCCGGACGTTGATGAACGAGTAGCGGTGCTCAGGACAGGGCCCCAGCCGGGTCAGCGCCATGCTGTGCGCGGGGGTGCTGTAGCCCTTGTGCTCGGCGAAGCCGTATCCGGGATGCTCGGCATCCATGGCCACCATCAACCGGTCCCGGCTGACTTTCGCCAGCACACTGGCCGCGGCGATGCATGCCGCCGCTGCGTCTCCACCGACCACCGGCAGCGACGGCATTGGCAGACCAGGCACGCGAAAGCCATCGCTCAGCACATAGCCGGGCCGCACCGGCAGGCCGGCCACCGCCCGGCGCATGCCTTCGACATTGGCTACATGCACACCACGCCGGTCGACCTCGACCGACGGGATAAACACCACGTGATAGGCCAGCGCGCAGCGGCAGATCAAGGGGAACAGCTTCTCCCGCGCCTTCTCGGTGAGCTTTTTCGAGTCATCGAGGGCTGCAAGGCTTTCCATCCGCCCCGGTCCGAGTACGCAGGCCGCCACCACCAGCGGGCCCGCGCAGGCACCACGGCCCACCTCGTCCACCCCGGCCACCGGTCCCAGCCCGCTGCGGTGCAGCGTGGATTCCAGGGTGCGCAATCCCCGGGCCTTACGGATCACCGTCCGCGGCGGCCAGGCCGTGGCCATGGCTACTGACCCTGCTGAGGGTTAACCGAACCCACACCACCCCATCGCGACGGCGGCCACACGATGAATCTGGCTTTGCCGATGACATTGGCCACCGGCACGGTTCCCGACGTCGGGTCGCCGGTGCACAAGATGCCCTTGAGTGCGTCGGCGGGAGTGCTGGTGCAGTGGGCGCGTGAGTCCGCCGAGTGCGTCCGGTTGTCGCCCATCACCCACAGACGTCCCGGTGGGACGGTCACCGGCCCGAACTCGCTGCCAAGGCACGGGTACACCGTCGGGTCGGCCATCATGGTGGCGGGATTCAGGTACGGCTCCTTGAGCGGCTTGCCGTTGACCGTCAAGCCAGTATCTGCCCGGCATTGCACCGTCTGCCCTCCGACCGCAATGACACGCTTCACCAGGTCGTTCTCGTCGGGAGGCACGAAGCCAATGAACGACAATGCGTCTTGCGCCCACCGCAGCACGGTGTTGTTCGAACGGATCGACTTGTATCCGGTGTTCCACGGCGGTGGTCCCTTGAAGACGATGACGTCACCGGGATGCGGCGAACCGAAACGGTAGCTGATTTTGTCCACCATGATCCGGTCGCCGACGCAGCCGGTGCATCCGTGCAGGGTGGGCTCCATTGATTCCGACGGAATCAGGTAGGGGCGCGCCACGAACGTCAACATGACGTAGTAGAGCATCACGGCGATTACCGCCAGAATGGCGAGTTCCCGCAGCGCGGATTTCTTCTTGGGCTCCGGCTCCTCCCCTGCCGCTGGCTCGAGGCCCGACGGTCCTTTGGAGGGCCCATCAGGTTCGGCTGTAGAGACCTTCGGCTCTGACTGACCAGCGTCGGATCGGGGCTCAGGTGAGTCCGATGAGTCCGGGGTATCGCTCACGAGATCAGCGTAGCCAGCAGTGGTGGTGTTGACGCGAACCGCCGAGGCGACCCCGAAGGGCCGCTAAGGCGTCCCAGGTCAGCGCTTCTCCTTGATCTTGGCCTTCTTGCCGCGAAGTTCACGCAGGTAGTACAGCTTTGCGCGGCGCACATCGCCACGGGTCACCACCTCGATATGGTCGATGTTCGGCGAGTGCACCGGGAAGGTCCGTTCCACGCCGACGCCATAGCTCTCCTTGCGCACGGTGAACGTCTCGCGGATGCCGCCGCCCTGCCGGCGGATCACCACGCCCTTGAACACCTGGACGCGCTCCTTGGCGCCCTCGATCACCTTGACGTGCACGTTGATGGTGTCGCCCGGGCTAAAGGCAGGTATGTCGTCGCGCAGCGACGCCTGGTCGACGAAGTCCAGCCTGTTCATTTGAGAAGACACTTCCTCAGGATCGCGGCTCGCGGCGGCTGCCCACACGCAGGCGTGAGGCGGTCACCAAGCCGATGGGTTCGGGCTTTCTGGTCGTATCTCGCAGCAGGCGGGAAGCAGCCCGGCCCGCTGACACGGCGGAGACAACTGGTCAATTGTGCCAGATACTCCGCTCCCCGTGAAAATCATATGAAATCGGGCGGTTTGCGACGAGCCGAAGACGCTGGTGAGTGGTACATACTTACTGGGGTCAAAACGCGCTGATCGAACCCGAACCGCAGCGTGACGCCCGGGGCGGATGGGCGATGCGGCCCGCCCATTACATGGCTTGGTGACGTCGGAGGAGCGGAATGCGAGAACAGTCGCAGTCGCTGCTTACCGCTATGGGGGCGGTGCTGCTCCTGTTGGCCGGCTGCGACCAGGCACTGGTAGAAGCAAAGGCATCCAGCAAGCCGGGCATGCCCGATCGCTACTCATCGGCGCCGCAATCGCAGCCGGTTGACCTGCTGCAGGCCATCACTCCGTCAGCGCCGGATGCACTGCCCAGCGCCGGATTCGACGGGCTGCAGGCACGCGTCCAGCAGGCAACCGACCAGGCCGCTGCCAGCGGCGCCACGATCTCGGTGGCGATCCTCGATCGCGGTACCCGCCAGATGGTCACCATTGGCAACAGTCAGATCGTCGGCACCGCATCGGTGGCCAAGCTCTTCATCGCCGATGATCTGCTGCTGCAGGAATCCCAGGGCAGGACCCCGCTGTCCGTGGATGACCGCCAAGCGTTGGACATCATGTTGCAGTCATCTGACGATGGCGCCGCTGAGAGATTCTGGAACCAGGATGGCGCAGGCGCCATCATCAACCAGGTCGCGAGCCGATACGGACTGGCCTCGACGACCCCGCCCAACGACGGACGCTGGTGGAACACGATGAGCTCGGCGACCGACCTGATCCGGTATTACGACATGCTGCTCGACGGGTCAGGGGGACTGCCAGCCGAGCGGGCCAATCTCATTGTCGGCGATCTGGCCCAGTCCACCCCGCACGGAGACGACGGCTACCCGCAGCGGTTCGGCATCCCGGACGGTCTCTACGCCGAACCGGTGGCGGTCAAGCAGGGCTGGATGTGCTGTATCGGCAGCGCGTGGATGCATCTGTCGACCGGGGTGATTGGGGCGGACCGCCGGTACATCATGGTGATCCAGTCGCTGCAGACCTCCGATGACGCCACCGCGCGACTGACGATCACCCAGGCCGTCAAGACGATATTCCCCAACGGCCGGATCTGACGCCCTCGTCGTGGACCCTCTGCTGGCGCCGAATCAATCGCGCTCGCCGGATTAATCGCCAAAAAGATCCGGGCGGCGTTCACGAGTCCGCTGCAACGAGACCTCCCGACGCCAGGCGGCAATGCGCGCATGGTCACCGGACAGCAGGACGTCCGGGACGTCGAGTCCTCGCCAGCTCGGCGGCCGGGTATAGCTCGGACCCTCCAGCAGCCGGCCCAGATCCGGCGAATGCGAATCTTCGCGGTGCGATGAAGGATTACCGAGAACGCCGGCCAGCAGCCGCAGTACCGCCTCGATCATCACCACCGCCGCCGATTCTCCACCCGGCAACACGTAGTCGCCGATCGAGACTTCTTCGACCCGCATCCGCCGAGCGGCGTCCTCGATGACCCGCTGGTCAATGCCCTCGTATCTGCCGCAGGCGAACACCAAGTGCTGCTCGGTACTCCAGCGCTGGGCGGTGGCCTGGGTGAACCGCGCGCCCGCGGGGCTGGGAACAACCAACAGTGTTTCGCCGGAACAGATTTCATCGAGCGCGTCGCCCCACACCGGCGCCTTCATCACCATCCCAGGACCACCGCCATAAGGCGAGTCGTCGACCGAGCGATGCACGTCACGGGTCCAGCGCCGCAAATCGTGCACCTCCAGGTCGACCAGGCCCGACTCAATCGCCTTACCCGGCAACGATTGTCGCAACGGTTCCAGGTAGGCCGGAAATATCGTGATGACGTCAATTTTCATGTCAGATTCATCTCGAGGCGCAGCGCTACCGCATGTCCAGTAGGCCCTCGGGCGGATCGATCTCGATGATCCCGTCGTCGAGCGACACCGACGGCACGATCGTGCTGACGAACGGCACCAATACTTCTGCGTCGCCCTTTTCGCCCCCGTCAACCCGGCGCACCGCCAATAACTCACCGGCCGCGGTATGCAGCACCTCGGCGACGATGCCGACGTCCTGTCCTGTCGTCGTCCGGACCGCAAGCCCTTCCAGCTGGTGGTCGTAGTAGGTGTCGGGCTCATCGATCGGCGGCAGGTCGTCGGAGTCGACGACGAACACACTGCCCCGCAACGCGTCGGCAGCGGCGCGGTCGGCCACTCCGGCCAGTCGCACCAACAGCCGTGCTCCGTGCTCGCGTGCGTGAGCGACGACATAATTGAGCTCCGGACCGTCACCCCGAAATCGCTTGGCGCGTAACGTGCTACCCGAGGCGAACCGGGTAGCGGGATCGTCGGTGCGGATTTCGACGACCACCTCACCGCTGATGCCGTGCGCTTTTACCACGCGCCCGACTAGCAGCTCCATCAGAGCACCATGAGCATTGCGCTCCGTTACTGGTCGGTATCCACCACGTCAACGCGGATGCCACGGCCACCGATACCGGCGACCAGCGTGCGCAACGCGGTCGCAGTGCGTCCCCCACGACCAATCACCTTGCCCAGGTCGTCGGGATGAACGTGTACTTCGACAGTGCGCCCACGACGACTGGTTACCATGTCCACCCGGACATCATCCGGGTTGTCGACGATCCCGCGGACCAGATGCTCAACAGCGTCGACGACGACCGTACTCATTGCGCCAGTCAGCTTTCGGTCGCCGGGGCGTCGGCCTGCTCGGCTTCGGCGGCTTCGACTTCTGGTGCATTGCTTTCTTCAGTCGCGGCCTCGGCACCGGGTTCGGCAGCCTTAGCGGCTTTCTTGGCGGGCGCCTTCTTCTTCGGTTTGGCGGCCTCGGTGGTAGGCGCGCCATCCGCGGCCGCCAGCGCGGCGTTGAACAGCTCTAGCTTGGAGGGCTTGGGCGGGGCGACTTGCAGGCTACCCTCCGCGCCGGGCAGCCCTTTGAACTTCTGCCAGTCACCGGTGATTTTCAGCAGCTTGAGGACGGGTTCGGTGGGCTGAGCCCCTACCGAAAGCCAATACTGGGCACGCTCGGAGTTGATCTCGATGAAGCTCGGATCTTCCTTCGGGTGATAGCGGCCGATGACCTCGATTGAGCGGCCGTCGCGACGCGTTCGTGCGTCGGCTACGGCGATGCGGTACTGCGGATTGCGGATTTTGCCAAGCCGAGTGAGTTTGATCTTCACAGCCATGGTTAAGCGAATTCTCCTGTGTGTGTCACGCTGCAATTCAGCGACCGGGGCGGATGCCCGGATCCGGTTTTGCCTCGCGTGTGTGACCAACCGCGCAAGCACCCCGATTGAGGTGGGTCGCGCGGCGGACAGGCGCCTATTGTGCCAGAACCGGGGTCCTGGAATGAAATGCGACAGAATCTCGGCTCACGAAAATCTGCGGGCCAGGTTCACATCACTTTCTGGAAGACCTTCGTTTCGGCCCGGCGAGTCATCCGCCAACCCTCCGGAGTGCGCACGAACTCGTCGTCATACCACAGCCCGCAAAACAGCACCTGATCCTTTACCTGATCCTTTTGACTGGGCAGCACCATGGGGTTGAAACAGATCACCCGCGAGGACGCGGTATCTCCGTCGATGCGGACCGAGAAGTTGCCGAGCATGTGCGCATACACCGGGAAGGTCGGCAGTACCTGCGACAGCCATTCCTTCACTTCGGGATACAGGCCGTCGATGCCGCCCAGCGCCCGGTAGTCGATGTAGGCGTCAGGCGTGAACACCTTGTCCAGATCGTCGAAGCGGCGCTGGTCAATGGCGGTGGAATAGTCAACCAGCAGCTGCTGGATCTCCAAGCGATCGGAAATTTCGGCCAGGCTCAACATGCATCAATTCAACACCGCGGCCCGACTCAGCAAGACGCCAGGTCAGCCACCCTGCTGGGACTGCCACAGTGGCTGAAATAGGCGTCATGGGAGCCTGGAAGTTAAACTGAGCGCCCATGCGGAAGCTCATGGCCGTGGTCACCGTCGTCCTGGCGGTCGGCACCTGCGGTGCCATCGTCAACGCGGCGACCGCGTCGGCCGACAGCATGCAGCCCATCGGCTCGGTGCCGATTCCTGAGGGCCCGGCCCAGACCTGGATCGTCGCCGATCTCGACAGCGGTCAGGTGCTGGCCGGACGCGACCAGGATGTGGCTCACCCGCCCGCGAGCACCATCAAGGTGTTGTTGGCGCTGGTGGCCCTGGATCAGCTGAACCTGGACTCCACCGTCGTCGCCGACGTCGCCGACACTCAGGTCGAGTGCAACTGCGTCGGCATCAAACCGGGCCGCACCTATACCGCGCGCCAATTGCTCGACGCGCTGCTGCTGGTCTCGGGTAACGACGCCGCCAACACACTGGCACAGATGCTGGGCGGCCCAGACGCCACGACGGCCAAGATGGACGCCAAAGCGGCCTCGCTGGGGGCGACCAACACCCACGCGGCGACCCCGTCCGGTCTGGACGGGCCCGGCGGCTCCGGGGCGTCGACTGCGCACGACCTGGCGGTGATCTTCCGGGCGGCTATGGCCAACCCGGTGTTCGCCCAGATCACTGCCGAGCCGTCGGCCATGTTCCCCACCGATAACGGTGAGCAACCGATCGTGAACCAGGACGAACTGTTACAGCGCTACCCGGGCGCGATCGGCGGCAAGACAGGCTTCACCAACGCCGCCCGCAAGACCTTCGTCGGCGCCGCCGCCCGCGGCGGTCGCCGGTTGGTGATCGCCATGATGTACGGCCTGATCAGAGCGGGCGGACCGACCTATTGGGACCAGGCCGCGAGCCTGTTCGACTGGGGTTTCGCGCTCAACACGCAGTCGGGCATCGGCTCGCTATGACTCGGCAAGCCCCCTATTCGGCAGGACCCCGTTTATCAGCGTCGTGAGCAATTGAATGCGTTGCTGCTCGATGTCCGGGTCTCGAGGCAGCACCTCTCGCGTGATTGCGGCTCCGTCGAAGACGTTCGTCAGCAAAGCCACCAGCACCGGGAATGTCTCCTCCGGGAAGCTCTCCGCCCCGGGCAGTGCGCGCGCGGCGTCGTAGATCTTGGCTTCGTATTGCGCGAGTACGTCGCGCAGATGGGCATTGAGCTTCTCGTCGGTGCGGGCGGCAATCATCAGTTCGTACAGCACTGCGTTTGTGCAGCTGCTGGTGATGTCCCGCAGAATCGTCAGCGCCGCTTCC
>JBEKNM010000115.1:0-9940 GCA_049522835.1 Mycobacterium sp. | reverse complement strand
GACATTCGGAAAGCGCCGGATCAGGTCCGGTCCGTCGATGCGGTGCTGGGGGGCGACAAACTCGATGTAGGCCTCGTCGAGCAGCACGACCGTGTCGTCAGGCACCCGCCGCAGGAATCGCTCCACATCCGCGACAGGTTCCAGGGTGCCGGTCGGATTGTGGGGCCGACACAAGACGACGACGCTGGCGTCCGCCGCCGCTTCGGCCATTGCCTCCAGGTCGTGGTGGCCGCGCTCGTCGAGCGGAACAGTGACCGCTGTCAGGCGGGCCATCTGGGTGAAGATCGGATACCCGTCGAAAGTCGGCTCGCTGAACACAATCCGATCACCAGGCCGCGTCACCGCATGCAGGACCTGCATCACCACCCCGCTCGCACCCGCTCCCAGCACGACCTGCTCGTCGCAGACCCCGATGTGACCGGCGATCAAGCGGCGCAGCCGTTCGGGCAGGAACTCCGGATACCGGTTGGCGACATCGATCGAGCGGATCAGTGCCGAGCGCACCGCCGGCAGCGGCGGAAACGGGTTCTCGTTGAGCGACAATGCGAATGGATCGGCCGCGTCCGGCAGCGCGTCGAGGATCTCCGCGGTGACAGGGCTCGCCGCTAGCAGGGGTTGCATCAGCTTCGTCCGCCCCAGCGGACCGCCGCGGCACCCGCGAAGTCGCCGGCGTGCGCGAAAGCGGCCATCATCACGACGTCGCCGGTCTTGACCTGACCGTCGGATATCGCATGATCCAGGTTGATCGGGATGCCGGCGCCGAACAGATTGCCGCACTCATCAAAAGTATCGCGGTGTCTCGATTTGGGCACCTCGAGCGCTTCGCGCCAGTTGCGCAGGAACACCCGGTTCGGCTGATTGGTGACCAGCAGGTCGATGTCCTTGGACGACAGGCCGATTCGATCACAGACCGCAAGCGCCACTTCGGGGACCTGCCGATTGCCGCGAGCGAGCACCTTGGTGATGTTGGTTTCGCTGAAACCGATGGAGAGCTCACCGGTCCCGGTTGCCCACCACTTGCGCGGCGGGTCCGGGGCCAGCGTCATCTCGCCGGCATATTCGCCGTAGGTGCGGCACTCGATATCGAGAATGGGTGACTGGTCGGACAGCGTGACCAGACCCACCGCGGCGCCGTCGCCGGGCACCGCCGCCTGCGCCTTGCGGCGAACTCCTGGCTGATCGAAGACCTGTCCTGCGGCATTTTGGGCAATCGCGATCAGCGCGGTGTGCCCCGACCCTGACGCCAGCAGTTGACGAGCCACGTTGAGCCCCAGCACGAATGCCGCGCACCCGCCGTTGTGTAGATCCAGCACCCAGTTAGGACGCATGCCCAAGCGGTGCGCGATGCCGCCGCCGGCGCCATAGAACGGCAGGTCGGGTGCCTGCGTATGGGTGATCAACACGTCGACGTTAGCAATGACGTCCTGGCCGTGCCGTTCGATCAAACCCTGTGCCGCACGCTCGACCATGTCGATCGCGGTCTCGTCCGGCCCGACGTGATGGCGGAACTTGGGCGCGCGGAACATCAGGTTGGCCGCCAGGTCGTCCGAGCCGGCGAACTGCGCGTAGTAGTCGGCGCCGAGAGGTTCGCCGGGCAGATAGCTGGAAACGTCGGTCAGGCTAACGGTGGATTGGTTCATGATGAACTCATCCAGGCCGGCGTGACCGGCAGTCCGTTACGGTGGCGGTATTCGGCGATTGACTTGAGGTTGTTGAGCTCCAGCCCATGACCGGCACCGAAGATGTCCCAGAAGTCGCCGACCCAGCCCGTGCGCTCTGGTGGGCCGGCCTCCGGATGCGGGTTGTGGTCGTAGAAGGCGTGACGGCAATTGGTCCACAGCACAACGGAACCGGGCTTGCCGAGCACCACCTGCGCGTCGAGGACCCGCATCAGATAGATCATCCACAGGTGCTCGCCCTGGTCCCAGGCGCAGTGGTAGTCGACGGTACGGGCCTCGGCGTTGGCCACCGTGCGGGTGTAGATCTTGGTGTCCGGCAGCAACCGGTCGTAGGCCAGCCAGAGCCCGGACTCCTCAGTGGGGGTGAAGTCACGCAGGGTATAGGTCCACTCCTCGAGGCTGCGGGTGTGGGCCAAGTATTCGAACAGCTCGTCGGGTGGGCAGTCAACGTAGTCGTTGACCGTGCAGTAATGGCCGAAGACCTCGTCGTGCGGGTACACCGACCGCATCTTCTCCATGAACATCGGGGCGGTCTCTTCCAGTGGCGAGGTCTCGATACGGACCACTCCCTCGATCGGCTCGGTGGTGCCGCTGTGGACGGCGATATCGTCAAGCGCTGCTAGGGACATGGAATCGGTTCTCCTTTAGAGTTGTGATCTGCTGTTCGACAACCTGATTGGCAGGTTGTCCGTTCAGGAATGCCGCGAATGGCGGGATTTCGTCGGCGGAGCACTCGACGCTGACCACGGACGGACCGTCGACGGCCATTGCCCGTTCCAGTGCTGCGGGTAGTGCGTCGATGTCGGCCACGTCGACCGAAGACAGCCCGGGGAACATGCCCGCCAGACCGACCCCCAGCTGGCTGGGAGCGAACCGGTTGTAGCTGTACAGGTCGTCGTAGAACAGCTGCTCGCGGGTCACGCACATGGCGTGGGCGTTGTTGTTGAACAGTACGAAAGTCACCGGAAGCCGGTACTGCACCGCGGTGTGCACCTCCATGCCGTGCATGAAGAATGCGCCGTCCCCGGCGATCACCACGGTGCGCCGGCTAGGCCCGTTGCTCATCGCACGGCCGAAGGCCATCCCGATACCGGCACCGAAGCTGTAGCCCATGCCGCCCATGCCGAGTGCGACCGCGAACCGACCGTCCCGGCGAACGGGGAGGTGATGGATTGCGGCTGCGCCGGTGTTGCCGGCGTCGACGACGATGTCGGTTCCGTCGGGCAACACACGATCGAGCACGACCATGGCATCGCGGTAGCGCACACCCGTACCGGCGAAGGAGGGTGGACTGAGTTCGGCGTCTGCCACGAAATCGGGCACGCGCAGTCCCCTTGCCCGCCCCCGCCCGGACAACGCCCGGGTCAGCATCGTCAGCGAGCCTCGCAGATCTTCGGTGTGTACGTGTGTGCACGGCAGGTACGGGGGTGCCGAGCCGATTGAGACCGTCCGCACCGCCGCGAGCGCGTCGTCGAGGCCGGCACGGGCGGTCACCGACAGTCGGGTGCCAACAACTAGGCACACCGCGCTCGCTGCCACCGCGTCGGCCACTCCTGGATGGCCCATCACGCCGGTCACACCGAGCGCCGACGACGAACCGGAACCCGGTGTACCGGCTACATCTTTGGCGTCGGGCACACATGCTATTTGCGCGCGCAGCATGGCCCGCAGCTCCTCGAGCTCGGACCGGGCGTCATCGCGAGCCACCTGCTCGCCGGCGATGATTGTGATAGGTCCAGTTGCTCGGCGCAGAGCGCGCACGATCGCATGTGGATCACCGATGTACGCTCCCGGGTGCTGGAAGCCACGCCGGTCACTACCGCCGTAGCCGTTGACGTCGACCTTCGCCTGCTGAATATCTTTGGGCAGCAGCAACACTGCGGGACCACCGGTTCGCGCCGCCGCGATAGCGTCGGGCAACGCCGAGACGATGTCGGCGGGCGTCAACACCCGCCGGCAGAAGACCGACACCGCTGAAAATAACGCCTCGGCATTCAATGAACCGTTGCGGCCACTGGTGTCTTGAAAGCTGCCCCGGCCGTCCATCGTGGTCGCAGGCTGACCTACCAATGCCAACACCGGCACCCGGCTGGCCAATGACTCCCCCAGGCCCGGAATGAGATTGAGCGCACCTCCGCCAGAGGTCGCCGCCACTACCCCCAAACCGGCGCCGCTGCGGGTGTACCCGTCGGCCATCGTGGCCGCGGAAAACTCGTGCTTGGCCAACACCGCGGTGATGTCCGAACAGAAATGTGCGGCATCGTAGAGATCTTCGATGTTGGCACCGTCGACACCGAATATGTAATGGCTGTCGATTCTCCCGAGGTGCTCGACGATATGGTCGACCACCCTCTGTGTCCTGGGCATCTGCTCCCCTAACTTGTATGTCAGTAACACGACCTGCGGGTGACTTCAGTTCACACGGGGGCCGAAATTTACAGCGAACGCTCCAAGAGCACCTGGCCGTTGTCGGCGGAAACCACCTGCACAGAGGCGATTTGATCGACAGGCGTCGAAATGCTGCCAGCGGGCGTCGCCGTATGACCTGGATTCGCCACCCAGGTTGCCATCCGAGTGTGGCTACCATCGCGACCCACCACGACCATCGCTAGCGTGTCGTGGGGGGCGTACAGCGGAGCCAGGCAGACGCAGTTCATCGAGATGAACGTTCCCCACTGCTGGTTGCTGAGCGACACCGTCGAGGCCAGCCTGTTCGTCCCAACCTGCGCCATCGGCTGCACCGACACGCTCGCCTGCGGCGGCGTGGGCACGGATGTCGGGTAATGGCCCGCAACGCCGACAAGCACACCGATCGCCAGCACCGCGGCCGCGGCTGCCCCAGCCGTCCAACTCACGATGCGGGACCGGCGCCGCCGCCAGCTCACCTTCGCCAGCAGCATAGGGAGCAACTCGTCAGACAGCAACGGTTCTACGCCACTGCGGTCGGCCTCGTCGATCGCCGCCATCTCGTCGCGATCCAGCTGCGACAGGAGGGCCGGCATGCCGATGAGCTCGCCAACGGCGCTGCGGCACAACGGGCAGTCGGCCATCTGCGCTTCGAATTCCCGCCGTTCGGCGGACGACAGTGATCCCAGCACGTATGCGGCATCCCACATCGCGTACTCGTCATGCCCGGATAGGTCGCCGCCATACGGCGTCCCGGGCCGCCATAGCGGCATCATCGCGTAACTCCTATTTCCTTTGGCACATAAGATATTTCGTAGTCGGGGGCCGTTCGGATAGCCAGTAGAGCCATCATCGTGTAACCCCCATTTCTTGCATTGTGAGTCGCAGCGCCCGCAAGGCACAGTGCCTTCGGCGATGTCGAGATCGGCGGCGGCCTGCGCCGTGGTCCACCCTTGCTAGTAAGACCGGCGCACCAGCGCGCGATACTCGGCGGATAGTTGCGCCATCGCGTCGGCGATCAGCAGTCGGTCCAGGGCTCTGTTGACCTCGTCCGGACCGGCCTGCTCAGGTGTACTGTCGTACGTAACGCCGCAAAACCGGGGCGTGTTCGTCGTAGTGTGCCGTCATCAACTCGGTTTCCGCATCCGCCGACCCGGTTAGAATAGGTACTTCGTTTACCTCCTTGCTGGTTAAACGATCGAAGCGCCTGTTTGGTTCACACGCGGCAGACCGGCCACGGTTAGCTGAGAGGCAAGGTACGGGGCTCTCAGCCAACCCGGGTCAGTCACTGCCACGACGTCCTCCCAGTTGCAGCACCCGGAAGCGTCAACGTTGATGATCGTCGATTGATCACCGCGCAGGACGCGGTTACCAGCGCGGGCGATCCGGCACTTGGTCCGGGCAGCCGCCTCCGGTCAGACGCTGCCCATCCAGCTGTGGAATCGACCATCCGGGTCGTAGGCCGAGCGCACCTTATCGAGCCGTGCCATGTTCGATTCGGCGATGAATCGCGCCGGACGCCGGCACAGATTCTCATCGGCAAGCGAGATGCCGGCGGCCAAATGCGACATCGCCGCCATGTTGGACGCGGCCCAGTCGCGGTACCGTTTGTCGTCGGCCGGATCCTGCCAGATGGTGTAGAGCGCCATGTAGATCTCGGCTTCCAAGCCGTACACCATGTCCGCGCGCTCCGGGGACGTCTTCCAGCCCGTGAAAATGAAGTGCGAGGGGTGCGGTGGCATGGTTTCGATGATTCTGCGGATGCCCGGCAGTAGTTCTTCGGCGGAAGCCGACGTGAACATGTTGTCGGCGATATAGCGGTGCCCCTTGGGGTAGCTGGCCATCACGGCGGTATACCAATTGGCCAAAGTTGTCGGCGCATAAGGAATGTTGACGATCGCCTTATCGATGACCGGGCAAGTGCCCAGCAGGGCAAGGGCTTTCGCCGCCTCATCCTCCGAGTCGGCGAATACCGGCGAGGCGATCGTGATACCAGGCTGGTTGAGCCCGGATCCCGGAAAGCTGCGCCCGGTGTGGATCTGCAGTTCGACCCGGTCGTCGATCTCGGAACTGATCGAGCGTCCCCAGGTGAACACCTCGTCGGCGACCTCGATTGGATACATGTACAGGCAGGTGCCCCAAACCGCGGGACGTGAGTAAACCCGCAGCTTGAAGGAGGTGACCACACCGAAGAAGCCCGGCCCGGAGCCGCGAGCTGCCCAATACATGTCTGGATGGTTTTCGGGGTCGCAGTAGATCTGTTCACCGTCGGCGGTGACGACTTCCACTCCGAGCACGCTCTCGCATGCCGGCCCGACCACCGGACTGTTCCAGCCGTATCCGCCTTGCAAAAGATAGCCACCGAGGCAAATGCCTTCGCAATGGCCGGCCGGAAAGAACAGCCCTTGTGCGTCCAGTTCTGCCGCGAAAACGCTGGCGACCTTGCCCGGGCCGACGTCTGCGATCATCCGATCCGATTCGACAGTGCAGTGATCGAGGCGGCTGACGTCGAGCAGCAGGCCACCGTCGCGCAGGTGACTGGCCGCCCAGCTGTGCCCGCCCGAACGTACGCCGACGTGATGTCCGTTGGCCTGCGCATAACGGATCGCTGCGACCACGTCCTCGGTGTCGTGCGCCTGCACGATTACATCGGGAAAGCGTTCCGGCAGAAGGCCATTCCATACCGTTTTCCGACGCGCCGTTTCGTAACCGTCTGCGCCACGGAAGAAGGTCTTTTCGGTGGAAAGTAAAATCATTGTATACCTTTGTTTTTCGCGCGCGCCGTCTCGGCGTGCATCGCTAAGGAGACACCGCCGTCAAATGTTCGACGTTGCTGCCGTCGTGCTACGAGATCGGTGGGCGTACAGCCAAGTGGCGCCCGGACGGATGGATCAATCCGCTCGAGGTAGCCCGCGACTTCCCGGGCCAATGGCGTCGCGTTGACGCGGATCGCCCGAAGTGGGCCATTGGGCGGAATGCCGTATCCGATCGCGAACATCCCGTCGCCGACGTGCGAGGCAAAGCCGCCGCGCGGGTTGCCGTGCTCGTCGAGGACGCCGAGATGTCCGACTAAACGCTCGAGATCCGTGCCGAACCCGGTGGCGGCGATGATCACCTGCGGCGCTACCGATGTGCCGTCAGCGAGGATCACGTCGTCGGATTCGACCGCCTTGACGGCGCCGACGACCTCGACGCGCCCGACCCGCACGACATCGACGAGCTCGTCGGCCAGCGTCGGGATGCGACCTCGTTTTTCCACCGTCGCCTTCAGCCCGAGCGGCGGCCGCTGGAAGCCGTAGGCCGACAGGTCACCCCACATCAGGCGGTTCATGCGGGCGATCACCGGATCGATCATGCGCGCGGGGACCCTCGAGAACAGCTCAAGGAAGATATCCGATGGAAACGGTCCTATGGCCCGCCGCACGAGGTGCGGCGGTGTGCGCACCGCAAGCCAGATCCGTCGCGCGCCGTCGTGAGCGAGCTGGACAGCGATGTCGGCGGCCGAATTGCCTGCGCCAACAACGAGGACGTCGCGGCCACGGTAGGGCCAAGCGTTTGTGAAGTCCCCGGAGTGAACGATCTCCCCGTTGAAGCGACTGAGTCCAGGCCAGGCAGGGATGGTGGGTGCGCTGTAGTTGCCCGTGGCGAGGACGATTGCCGGGGTTCGGATTTCACCCGACGACGTGTCAAGTTGCCAGACTCCCCCGGCACGGTCGACGCGGTGGACTTCACATCCGAGCCGCAGCGCGATGTTCTGCCGCTGAACGTAATGATCGAAATAGCGGACCATGTCCTCCTTGGTCGGCCAACGGCCCGCGTTCAAGGGAATCCGTTGTCCGGGAAGGTGCGACAAGAACCCGGTCGTGTTGAGGCGGAAGTTGTCATAGCGCGTGCGCCATGAAATCGCCGGGGCCGCTGCGCGGTCGAGAACGAGCGCTTTGATGCCATGCTGATGATCGAGTTGGCGTGCGACGGCCAGACCAGCGGGCCCCGCGCCGATCACAACGGCGTCGGGGCTGTGCTGGGTCTCTGTAATCATCCGCGATCTCCGGTCGTCTTCTTCGGTGGCGAGGACCTCGGGTCCCAGCAGTAACACGATCCAGAACCGCTTGCGGTTCAGTCGGGGCAGAACAGGACCGCCGCACCGCCGACCGGTCGGGCGCCCGGCCGGCAATCCAGTTGCCGTGGAATCCGTCCGCCTGCTTATCCCGGAGCGTGTCGAAGACCCAGCACGATTGGCCGTTTACCGGCCTTTACCGCCCTGAGAAGGTGGCCGTCGATTCGGCCGGGAGGATTTACGTCGCAGATCCCGGCAACCGTCGGTGGTGAAGCTGGCACACAGATAGCGCCTTCGTCGAGCGTATCACCCGCAACGCGCTTGCCAACCGCGGCCCAGACTTACTAGGATATGCAAGTAATATGGGTGTAGCCCCTCTACGATCAACATTTACAGGGATAGTCATGACGACACAGATTCCGCACTTCATCGATGGGCGGCGCACCGCCGGCCAGTCCACCCGTACCGCCGACGTCTTCAACCCCAGCACCGGCCAGGTCCAGGCGAAAGTGCCGATGGCCTCGTCGGCGGATGTGGACACCGCAGTCGCGTCGGCCGTCGAAGCGCAAAAAGACTGGGCCGCCTGGAATCCGCAGCGCCGTGCCCGCGTGCTGATGCGATTCATCGAGCTGGTAAACAAGAACATCGACGAGCTCGCTGAGCTGCTATCTCTCGAACATGGCAAGACGGTGGCCGACTCCCGGGGCGACATCCAGCGCGGTATCGAGGTTATCGAGTTCTGCACCGGGATTCCCCACCTGCTCAAAGGCGAGTACAGCGAAGGTGCCGGTCCGGGCATCGACGTCTACTCATTGCGCCAGCCCCTGGGCGTGGTCGCCGGCATTACCCCGTTCAACTTCCCCGCGATGATTCCGCTGTGGAAAGCCGGGCCTGCTCTGGCTTGTGGAAACGCGTTCGTGCTCAAGCCAAGTGAACGTGACCCGTCGGTTCCGGTGCGTCTGGCTGAGTTGTTCCTCGAGGCGGGTCTGCCCGCGGGAGTATTCCAGGTCGTGCACGGTGACAAGGAGGCCGTCGACGCCATCTTGAACCATCCCGACATCAAAGCGGTCGGTTTTGTCGGCAGCTCCGACATCGCCCAGTACATCTACTCGGGGGCGGCGGCGAACGGCAAGCGCTCGCAATGCTTCGGCGGTGCGAAGAACCACATGATCGTAATGCCCGACGCGGACCTCGACCAAGCCGTCGACGCGCTGATCGGCGCCGGGTACGGCAGCGCCGGCGAACGGTGCATGGCGATCAGCGTGGCGGTGCCGGTCGGTGAGCAAACCGCGGAACGGTTGCGCGCCAGGCTCGTTGAGCGGATCAACAACTTGCGGGTGGGGCACAGTCTTGACCCCAAGGCCGACTACGGCCCGTTGGTCACCGAGGCCGCGCTGACCCGGGTGCGCGATTACATCGACCAAGGTGTGGCGGCCGGCGCAGAAATTGTCGTCGACGGCCGCGACCGGGCCAGCGATGAGCTGGCATACGGGGAAGCGAGCTTGGAAGGCGGCTTCTTCATTGGGCCCACCCTGTTCGACCACGTCACGCCGGAAATGTCGATCTACACCGACGAGATCTTCGGACCCGTGCTGTGCATGGTGCGCGCTCATGACTACGAGGAAGCACTACGGCTGCCTTCCGAGCACGAATACGGCAACGGCGTTGCGGTCTTCACCCGCGACGGCGACACCGCCCGCGATTTCGTCTCACGGGTACAGGTGGGCATGGTCGGTGTGAATGTGCCGATCCCGGTCCCGGTGGCCTACCACACCTTCGGAGGCTGGAAGCGCTCCGG
>JBEKNM010000114.1:0-9966 GCA_049522835.1 Mycobacterium sp. | reverse complement strand
GGCGGCCCGGTCGGTGGCGTACATGAGGTCGGGAATCCGCAGCCGGGTGGGCCCCGAGGATGGTGATGGGATGGGCGCCAGGGTCACTGGACGCCGTGCGACAGGAGTGGTGGCAGGTAAAGACGAGGCAGCGGTTAAAGACATTCGGGCGAGCTCCAGAGTGGACGGATTGGGCAAGCGGCGGCGTTTTAGGGCCGACAACACTCGCAAAATCCGAAGCGCTCGATCATGGGCGCCAGTGTTGCATAGATTGAGACCGTGCGCTGGTGTGCTCATGGCCCCCTGCTGTGGGGCACGGTTGTTTTCGCGGCAGGTTTTTTCGGTGTCACGGGCTGTTCGCAAGCCGCCCACAACGGCACGCCAACCTCCTCTTCGACATCCTCTCCAACCTCCTCCTCGGCATCCTCCTCAGCATCGAGGTCGGCCACTCCCGGCGCCCCCCGTCCTGCACCGCCGGCCGCGATCGGGCTGTCCCCCGCCGGGGTGACGACCAGGGTCGACGTCCCGGCGGATTCGACCGAGGAGCAGTATTACCAGGCCTGTCACGCGGCAAAAGTGTGGATGGAAGCCCACCCCAAAGCCGGTCATTCGATGTTGGAGCGGTATTTGGCGATGGTTCAGGCATCGCCGTCGGGTACTGCGGGCACCTGGAACGCCCGGTGGGCAGACCTCAGCCTGGCCCGTCAGGCCGCCGTGATCGTCGCAGCGCGTGCGGCGACAAAGGACGAATGCGGGTAGTGCTCGGGCTCCGCCAAAGACTTCTGCGCGAGTTGGGATCACGGGTGCACAAAATTAACGACGCAGCCGCTGACAGTCCGATGCGCCGCGCAAAATGTAGGGACGTCTGACGGTCCCGGTGGAGTAGTCACGTCGCGGTCATCACCCGTCCGGGTGGCACTGGCACTCGGCAGCGGCGGCGCCCGGGGCTACGCCCATATCGGGGTTATCGAGGCGCTGCGGGAGCGCGGCTACGACATCGTCGGGATCGCCGGCTCATCGAATTTCACCGCGCGGTGTAGGTGATCGCCGCCGGCCGCGCTCTTGCGGCGCAGGCGTTGGACACCCTCGAAATGAACGTGGACGAGCCTGCCGCGCAGGCGATAGAGGGCTAACGGGTCCAAGACCGAGTCAGATACCCAGGAACCGGGCGACCGCCTGCGCCTCGCGGCGTCCCTGCTCACGTCCGGCCACCGCCGACTTGCTGCGGCAACGCGGATCCAGCGGATTGGACCCGAAAGCCGCCACCGAATTGTCGTCGGCGAACACGGCCAACGCCTCACCGGCAAACGCTGCGAGGTCGGCAGCCGGCCCACCGCCGAAGGGCGACGGCGTGTCCATGCCGGCGGGCGACAAGACCACCGCCACGTCACAATCGCGGGCAACCCCGAGGTTGACCGAGCTGGCAACCCCGCCGTCGATGTAGCGTCGGCCCGCGATTGTCACCGGTGGCCACGCCCCCGGCACCGCGCAACTGGCCGCCACCGCGTCGACGAGCCCGACACCTGAGTCCCGATCGAAAACGACCAGTTCGCCACTGGCGATGTCGATCGCCGTGATCCGCAGCACCCGGTCCGGCCACTCGTTCGACGGCAAGCGCTGCGCAATCACCTCGCGGCGCACGGCCTCGGGAACGGTTTCGGTGGCCAGTGCCACCTCCCCGATCCGCTGCATCTGCCGCCTTGTCTTGTTCAGCGTCGTTACCGGCGGCCCATCGGGTTGCGGGGTGTCCGGATCGCTCAAGGCGGCCAAGAAAAGTTCGATGATGCCCTCGATGCCGACGCCGGGATCGAGCTCAGCCGACGTCTCGGCGATTTGGCGGCCGAACAGCACTTCGAGCGTGCTGCCGCTGCCGATCTGCGCGGCGACAGTCGAACCGGCCGATGTCCCGATCAACACATCCGAGTCGAGCAGCTGCCGCGCAGCCGCCGGCGACTCGTCGGCGATGCCCAGCAGAACACCTGTCTCCCAGGCGATCCCCGCCAATCCCCCGCCGGCTAGCACTAGTGCGCGTTTGGCAGCCACGCCCACCCACTCTGCCAGTGCCGGCCAAGGCCAACGCGGGCAGTCCTCACACCGAGGTGTGTTGCGCTTGCTGGGCGTGCGCGCTCAGATCCGAGTTACGCAGCAGATGCGCCGGCGGGTCTGGTAGCACCACACTGCGAGTGACGTGCAGCGTCTTGTCGACGTGAACCAGCTCCCCCGGAGCGAGCAGACGCCAGCGCGGGTCGTTGTCCATCCGTTCAGTGGCGAACACCACCGACGGCCGGTTGGACAGATGATCAGATGTCGCGCGAATTCGCTTGGTGCGCAAGTCGAATTCGGGATTAGGCTCCGCTACTTGGACGTCGGACCGGTTCAGGAGGTAGAGCTCGTTGGACTCCGGGTAGCGTAGCGCCCACATATCTGTGGCGGTGCTCAGCAATATGTTGACCGCATAGATCGGCACATTCGCCGCGGCCCATTTCATGGCGTCGATCAGGCCGGCGGTCACGTCGCCCCCGCGAGCGCGGATCGAGCCGGTTATCAAGGCGAATACTCGCTCGGAATCCGTCTGGCCCAAGACCAGGTCAGCGGTGCCGATCTCACGCAATCTTGCGTCGAGGACGTCCAGCCCCTCGACGACGCCATTGTGGGCGAAGATCCGGCCGTCCTGCAAAAACGGGTGGGTGTTGTGGACGTCGAGCGACCCGGTCGTGGCGTAGCGGATGTGCGCGATGAACGTCGTGCCGGAAATGTCGTGCGCTTCGGTGGCGAAGTCGGCGTCCTGCCAAGCCGCGATCGGCTCTTTGTGCAGCTGCGGCCGGCCGTGCGCGTCGAAGACTCCCAAGCCCGTACCGTCCGGATTTCTCCTGCTTTGCTCGGCCAGACTGTCCGGGGCATCCAGCAGCCAAAACGTCGCGGTAACAACATCGGACCCGGCATGCAGGCCAAAAAGTCGACACATGGGCTAGACGGTAGCGAAGTCAGGCCGTCAGGCCGTCAGCAACACCGACAATTCCTGCAGCGTTTGCCGCGCATAGCCCTTCCAAAGCCTGCCGAACACTGGAAGCGCCCACGAGGTCAGCGGCGACTTGGCATAAATATTCCAGCGCCAGGTGAGCTCGGTTCCGCCCTCCGCCGGTGCGAAGACCCATTCACCCACGACGTGGTCGACCAGCAGCGCCATCGGGCCCTTGACTTCGGCGAGCCGATAGCCGAACGATCGCGGCGCGTCAACGCTGGTCAGCTCCTCGCGCATGCCGCCACCACCGACCAGCCGCACGGTGCGGGTCTGGCCCGCGGCGTCCCACCCTCCGATCTGGTCGCGCACTTCTTTGATCGGCGGGATTGGCCCATACCAGCGCTTGAAGACTTCTGTCAGGGGCATCACGAGCATGGGATGGAAAGCTATCTCAGGCGAAATCGGTATGAAGCGCGATTGCGCGACGACGAGTGACTGTGGCATGGGCGTAATCGCTTTCAGTTCTTGGCGCTCAAGCCGGGCGCCGCCCGGCCGGTGATGAGCGGCAGATCGAAGAAGCTTTGAATGCCCGCTGGCGCGGCGCAGGTCGCGGGGATCGCATTCACGCAGTGTGCTGCGGTCGCAACGACCCCCGGGTTACTCTGCAGCCCCTCTTCCACGCTCTCCGGCTGCCATCCCTTGACCGTCACAAAGGTGTCCGGGTTTCCACGAACTTCCATCTCGTACCGCTCCCCTGCGGGCCCGAAAGACCAAGGCGGATCAAGGTTTTCCTCGCCCATCAGCCAGTTCACCGTGATCCGGACCACCACCCTGTCCCCGACCAGTGCCTCCCAGTGGAAGCGGCGCCCGGCAACCTGTCCCGGCTCGATCACCCCGATCGGCGAGTCGATCGGCCCTGTCGCGACGGCCACCTCCTGCGACGAGCGGATCTCGGGATCAGCGGCAAAACCCACCCGGTCGACAACCAGCCGGACGGACTGCATGAAGCCGCCGTCGAGCAGCTTTTGCATCGGCCCGGTCAACGCGCTGTCGGGCGTCCCGCCGAAGCCCATCACATAGCGCAGTACATCCGGTGCGCCGTAGGTACGAAGGTCGGAAAACTCTTCGGAGCGAACGAAAGTCACGCCGGTCGACATCACCGACAACAGCAATGGGAACAGCTCGGTGGCCGCCCCCGGCCCGATTCCTGCGCCGTGCAGCGTCGCGTTGCCGGCCTGTGCGGCGATTTCCAGCGGGGCGGCCTCTTTTTCGCCAGGGTAGAACCAGCCGAGCGGGGACACGACGTTCTTGCCCGACCGCAGCAGTGCCGCGACCTCTTCGACATTGGGCAGCAACGGTGCGTAGATCACCGCGTCAGCATCCAGCGCGAGCACTTCGTCGATGCTGTTGGTCGCAGTCACTCCCAGTGGCGGTGCGCCGATGATCTCGCCGACATCTTTGCCGTTCTTGGTTTCGGAGTACACCCAGCAGCCGGCAAGTTCGAGTTCGGGGTGTTCCAGCACCCCTTTGATCGCCGCGACGCCGACCGATCCGGTTGCCCATTGAACGACCCGCAGGCTCATGGACTCCTCACCTTCCTCGCGAGCAGACGCAGAATCGCACTTTTGGCGGCGAAACTAGGCGATTCTACGTCTGCTCGCGCCGGAGCCCTCAGTCGCGCGCCTCAGTGACCTCGTAGGCGTCGTCAGCGTAGCGAGATCTGATGGTCTTCTTGTCGTACTTGCCCACGCTGGTGCGGGGAATCTCGTCGGCAAAAGCCCACCGTTCAGGCAACCACCACCGAACGACCTTGTCCGCGAGGAACTTCCGCAGATCGGCTGCGCCGACCGACGCGCCTTCGTTGACCACGACGACGGCCAGCGGCCGTTCTTGCCAGCGCTCGTCGGGAACGCCGACGACCGCGGCCTCGAGCACGTCCGGGTGAGCGATCAGGCAATTCTCCAACTCCACCGAGGAGATCCATTCCCCGCCGGATTTGATCACGTCCTTGGCCCGGTCGGTCAGCGTGATGAAGCCCTGCTCATCGACGCGGCCGACGTCACCGGTGCGCAGCCAACCGGATGCGAACTTGGAGGCGTCGCGTCCCCGGTAATACGAGCCGGTGATCCACGGGCCGCGAACTTCCACCTCACCGACAGCGTTGCCGTCGTTAGGCAGCACATCGCCGTCATCGTCGACGATGCGGGCTTCCACACCGCAGACCGGTTGGCCCTGGGTCCCGCGGTACGCCCAATGCTGGTCCTCCGGGGTCCCCGGCGGCGGCCAGGCCATGGTCGCCAGCGGCGACGTTTCCGTCATGCCCCACAGCTGCCGAATCTGGACGCCGTGTTTATCTTCGAAGGTGCGCATCAGCGACACCGGAACGGCCGAGCCGCCGCAGACCCCCAGCCGCAGCGATGACATATCGTGGTCCGGGTCTTTCTCCAGCTGGTGCATGATGTCGTTCCAGATGGTCGGCACCGCGCCGGCAACCGTGGGGCGCAGCTTTTCGACCATATCGATCAGCGAGCGCGGGTCTAGGCGGCAATCGGGCAACACCAGATCCGCACCTGCCATCAACGCGGCATAGGGCAACCCCCACCCGTTGGCGTGGAACATCGGCACGATCGGCAGCACGCTGTCGCTGGACCCGAGCCCAGCGCCGTTTGCCGTGCAGTTCGCCATGGTGTGCAGGTAGCTCGAACGGTGGCTGTAGACGACGCCTTTGGGGTTGCCGGTGGTGCCGCTCGTGTAACACATCGCGGCCGCTGAGTTCTCGTCGACTTGCGGCCAGTCGAACTCGGTCGACTCGCGGTCGATCACCTCGGTGTAGCGCAGCACGGTCTTGCCCGAGTCCTGCAGCGGCGCCAGGTCTCCCGCCCCGACCGCAATCACGGTGTGCACGGTCTCGAGGTTGGGCAGGATCGGCCCCAGCAAATTGGCCAGCGACATGTCGACCAGGACGACCTGGTCTTCGGCCTCGTTGGCGACATAGGCGACCTGCTCGGGGAAGAGCCGGATGTTAAGGGTGTGCAGAACCGCACCCATCGCCGGCACCGCCAGGTAAGCCGTCAGGTGTTCGGCGTTGTTCCACATGAACGTGGCGACCCGCTGGTCTCCGGTCACGCCGATGCCGCGCAATGCATTTGCCAACTGAGCGGCCTGTTGACCCACTTCGCGGTAGCTGATGCGCCGATAACCGGTAGCTGTCGCTGTGGTGGCCGTACGTGCCCCGTGGACGCCGCAGCCATGCCGCATTATGGCGGCAATGGTCAACGGAAAGTCCTGCATCGTGCTGTACATCGATATACCGCCTTATGGGTCTCGGCGCAGCACCGCCTCATGGTTCGCTCCGGCGAATGCTATCGCCACGCGTATACCGTGATAAACGGGTTCCCCGAGGAGGCCTCTTTATCCGGATTTATCCGGAGCCAAAACCGGCCGGGTCAGGCCAGGGCCGGCTCGTACTGCAGCAGCTCAGGCATGGCCCACTCGGCCGCGGCGTCGGTCTCGTCCACCGAGTCCGCGACACCCGACGTGATGGCCGAACCAACCGGGGCCACAGTGACCGCGCCGGAATAGTCGGCGATGTACAGGTAGTTTCCGTCCGGGCTTTCCACCACGCACGACGGCTGCTTCGCCACCTGTATGGTGCCGACGACGTCGTGAGTGAGCGTGCACAACACCGTGACGCCGTCGCCGCCGACCAGGTAGGCACGGTCGCCTTCGCCGCTGAGCGTCAACCCGGTGAGCAAGCCGCCGACCTCGCTGATCTTGCGCGTGCTGGCGATCTTGTTGGTGTGGGTGTCGATAACATCGATGACCGCATCGCGGTCGGCACCGCAACTGGCCACATAGGCGATGGCGCCGTTGGCGCTCAGCGCGACGTCGCGGATAGGCAAGCCGATCGCAACGGTGCCGACAACGCTCAAGCAGGTGTGCGCGGCCGCCTCCCGAGACCGGGTGGACTTCTTCGAGTCCTTCCGGCGCCGGCGCGAGCGTCCGCGGTCCGCGTCTTGGTCCGCGTCTTGGTCGGATTGCGCGGGCGTGCCGATCACAACGAGTTGCCCGCCGGCCGGCCCGTTGGCGCCGACGTACAAGCGATCACCGTCGGAGCCGATGCGCACGCATTCAGTGGTGGTTCCCGGCGCTTTAAAAGGGTCAGCGATGTCGATGACCTCGACCAGGCCAGTCGTGGTGTCCAGGACCGCGACATCAACACCGCGAACGCCATTTCGGCTGGCGTAGACATATCTTCCGTCGGCGCAGACCACTAGGTCGCTCACGCTGAGCGCCAGCGGATAAGAGGCGACAACCATGTTGGTGGACACGTCGATGACCTCGATCGAGTCATAGGCCGTTGACGCCGTGCTGACATAGGCCCGGCCGGCGTCAGCACTGCCGACCGCGATCGCGAAGGGTTCGCTGACGCCGGGGACAGTGTCCAGCACCCGGCAAGCGTCGGTGTCGATGACCGAGACGCTGTTGCGGGCGTAGTTGGTGACCATCAACCGGCTGCCGTCGGAGCTGGCGGCGATGCCGCTGATCGGCCCGTTGTTTACCGGAATCTCGACGACGATCGGCAACCCCGGTGCGGCGCCGAGTTCGGGGATCTTGCCATCTTGGCCGTTGCGGGCGGCCTCCCGGCCGTTCAGATACCTTTTCAGGTTCACGCTGACACCGCCTTTGCTCTCTTCGTCGAACCTCCGTGGGGCGACCACCGCCGCAACTGCGCCGTGCGACGTTGGCGGCGCCGGACCATCCGGGCCTATCCGGGCCCATCCGGGAATAATCGGATTTCAGCACCGAAAAGGCGCTGTTACGCCTCTTTCGTAGCGATTCTACCGGGCTGAATTCTGATCAAAAAGAATTCAAATTAGATGCTGTTACCTACGTCACGTCGCCGACTCAGACTCCGCTCAGGCTACCAGGATCAAGCATACCGACATCAGCTCAACAGCAAACGATCGCTATGGTATTTAACAGGTGCATTAGGTATTTTCGCTAATAGCAGGTGCGGCCGCGAACCGCTCGCCAAGGTAAGAATCTCTTGGGTTGGACGGCAAAAGGAGGCGAATATCACATGGCGCTCGATCAGGCAGCTTCACGTCGAAATCATTTCGCCCGGCGCGCTCCCTGATCGCCGAAGCAGCGAGTAATTGAGCCAGGTAACTCCTGCGATGTCGGCCGGCTCATGGCGGTAGCCAGGCGGCAGCGGCGGCGAGCGGATGAACCAGGGCGCCGGGACCACCGTGTCACTAACAGACCCAATTCCCGCATTCAATCGGAAGGGGCCACCAGGAATTGGCGCTCGACGTAGCGGCTGCGGCCGTCTTACATCGCCGCTGAAACGATTGCGCCGCAACATCGTTGGATTTGAGGCTGGAAATCTATGCAAAAGGATTCGCGACTGGGTAGCCGACGGGGTGCGCTTTGGCTCGTCAAGAACGAAATATCGGAGTATGAGGTCGTAGTCGTCGGCGCAGGTCCAGCCGGCGTCTCGATGGCGCTCAGCCTGCGCGACCGTGGCTTGCGTCCGTTGTTGATCGACCGAGCCGATGAGGTCGGTTCGTCCTGGCGAGGTCGCTACGACAAGCTGAAGCTCAATTCCTGCAGACAGTTCTCGCATTTACCCGACCGGCCATATCCCGAGAGCACACCTGTCTTTCCGACGCGTGATCAAGTGGTCGAACACCTTGATCACCACGCCCGCGAAGACGGGATTGAATTGCGGCTCAACACCGAGCTGTGCCGAATCGACCGACGCACCGACGGCTGGTGGCTGCGGACCACGTCCGGCAACATCGGTTGCCGCCAGGTGGTCGTCGCAACGGGATACGAACACACGCCCCACATTCCGCTGTGGCCCGGGCTTGATGGCTTCACCGGCCAATTGCTGCATTCGTCGGCCTACCGCAACGCTGCGCCTTACCGAGGCAAGCGGGTGCTGGTTGTGGGCGCTGGTTCATCGGGTATGGAGATCGTCGATGAGCTCACGGCCGGTGGAGCGAAGCAAGCTTGGCTCGCGGTTCGTACCGCGCCGAACATCATGCTGCGCTCATTACCAGGCGGCCTACCATCGGATTTGATCGCGACGCCGCTTTTCCGCGCACCGGTTTGGCTCGCGGACGCCTTGGCCGCGTTCGGACGCCGGCTGAGCGTCGGAGACCTCTCCGCGTTCGGGTTGCCGACACCCGCCGAGGGCGTGTTCACCCGCAGGATCAGACATGGCCGGGCACCCACGATCGTCGACAAGGAAGTGATCCAAGCGATCCGCGACGGTGCGTTCGAGGTGGTACCCACGGTCGACCGATTCGACAGCACCGGCGTTCGGCTGGTCAACGGGCAACGGCTGGAACCCGACGCGGTTATCTGTGCCACGGGCTTTCGGCGAGGCTTGGAGCGCGTGGTGGGCCATCTCGCGGTACTCGACGAGCGCGGACTACCCAGGGCTGCCGGCAAGGTGTCAGCAGAAGCGGGCCTGCGGTTCATCGGGTTCGAGTCGCGACCCGGGTTGATCGGCTTCGTCGCCAAGCAGTCCAAGGACGTTGCCAGGCGCATAGTAGAGGAACTCGAAAGCACTCCGGCACTGCGCCGAACTCCCTGCATCAGCTAACGGGTTGAGAACAGCTGGCTTAGCTGAACTGAGTATGCGGCCGGGCCAGCGGCGCGCCGTCGACAATGATGTCGAGCTTCTCGTTGTAGAACGCCACCAAGCCGGCGATCGGGGCAACGGCGGGCAGCGGATAGTGATACGTCCACGCGAGGTCGGGATGCGCAGCCTCGCCCACCCGCACCGACCAATAGCCCGACGTCACTCCTTTGTACGGGCACAGCGTCTGCGTCTGAGATGGTTCCAAATGCTTGAATGCAATATCGGTCGGATCGATGTAATACCTTGTGGGCAAACCGGTTTCGAAGAGCAGCACCGGAGACCGGGTGTCGGCGAGCAGGACGCCTTCGAGCTCTACCCGGACTTGGCGGTGCGAGCGCAGCGCGTCGACCCGCGAATAAGGATTGCGCGG
>JBEKNM010000113.1:0-9968 GCA_049522835.1 Mycobacterium sp. | reverse complement strand
CGGTATCGGCGACACCGTGATCGCACCGGCGCCGCAGCGGCCGTACATCGACGAGGTCGGCGCCGACCCCGGTCGGTTGCGCATCGGGCTGCTCGACGTCCATCCGCGCGGCGACTTCCTGCACCAGGACTGCATCTCGGCGGTGCGAGCCGCGGCGTCGATGCTGGAGGGGCTCGGGCACACCGTCGAGCCGGCCTGGCCGGCGTGCCTCGCCGATAACGAGTTGGCCTACAGGTTCATGGCGCTGTGGGCAACGCAGATGGCGATGGGGGTGCGCGGCTTCAGCGAGACGCTGGGGCGCGAGATGACAGCAGCCGACGTCGAGCCGGTCAACTGGGTGCTCGTCCAGCAAGCGCAGCGGTTGACCGCCGTCGACTACGCCGCGGCGCAGGCGGCGGGGTGGGCGTTCCGGCGGGCGCTGCAGCAGTGGTGGGCGGACGGCTGGGATCTGCTACTCACCCCCACGCTGGCCGAACCACCGCTGCCACTGACGGAGTTCGAGAACAATCCCGAGCATCCAACCGCACCAATGCGCCGCGCCGGTCAGTTCGCCGCATTCACGCCGCCCTTCAACATGAGCGGGCAGCCGGCGATCAGCCTGCCCCTGCACCGCAACGCCGAGGGCCTGCCCATCGGCATCCAGCTCGCCGCTGCCTACGGCCGGGAGGACGTCCTCATCCGCGTTGCCTCCCAACTGGAATCGGCACATCCCTGGTTGTCCCATCACCCGGCGGATCTCTTGACGCCGCCGTCGTAGGCATGTCGATCATGAAATCGGTTGGGCTTCAGGAAATGTCCACCCGCCGTTGAGGACCTTGTCTTGCGGTCGGTACAGCCGGACCAGGTAGTTCCATCCCGGTGTGATCGGCAAGCAGTTTGCTGTAACGGCGTCACAGCCGCCGAACTGAATGGTGATCTTGGCGTCGGCGCCGCGTTGGGCGGTGACGTTGTTGAGCGAATAGGCATTTTGCGGGTTGGGAGTGAATGCCCCGGCGCTGCGGGACCTGGCTGCGCGATCGGAAATGAACTCAACCTGAACAAAGGTGAACGGTGGCTTGAAGTTTGGATTTTGACGTTAGAAACCCTTGATAGCGGAAAACCCTTGATAGCGGCAACCCTTGATAGAGGCAACCTTGGACGCGTAACTTCGGGCCCTCGTGTCGATCCGAGCTTGATGTGAAGTCTTGAAAGTGATGGGGAAATGACAAAGAAGATATGTGCGTGCATGTTCGGCGCCCTACTGGCTCTCATGCTGGTGCCCGCCGCGGCCGCCAGCGCCGACAACAAGGACGCGGAATTCACCAGCTACCTGGAGTCGGACGGCATCCACCTTGGTACGGCGTCCCAGACCGCGAATATGGGGCGCGCGATGTGCCAAGATCTTGCCGCCGGGTACACCAATAGCGATGAGGTGAACCAACTGACACAACGACTGAGCCAGGACCAAGCCAAGCTATTCGTCCTCGCTGCCACCGCGGAATACTGCCCGGAAAAGCACAAGTCCTCACCCCCAACTGGTGGGTGACGGCGTCTCGGTCCCGCTGCTAGCGTCGCCGCGCACCGAAGCGTTGGTCGATCGCGGAGATGAGGCGGTCGAGGTCACGGTACGAAGCTTCCATTGCTCGAATCTGGCGCGAAGTGATGCGCTGCCTCAAGCGCTACATCGCCCGCGAAGTCTTCCGCGCCGTCCAACGACCACCAACGAGCGCCAAAACCGTCGCCGCAACGTAGGGGATTTGGTACCAAGCCTTACCACTCCACGCCGGTGGAGACGCAGAACTCATTCTGCTCGGGGTCCGACATTCTTACCCAACGGGTTCCCCCGAAGCTCTGCACGCCCTCGTCGATGCGACGAGCGCCGAGTGCCTGCAGCCGGTGGACCTCGGCCTCGATGTCGTCGACCACAATGTCGACGTGCATGCGGTTCTTGCCCGCTTTGGGTTCGGGTACCGCCTGAAGGAGAAGCGGTGAAGCGATCCCTTCTTTGGGAACGAGCACAGCCAGATTCGCGTCCGTGTAGTAGTCGCGATAGTCGAGCGCCTCGCGCCAGAACTTAGCGAGCCTCTTTGGCTCTTCACAGTCGAGTACGAGTTCCAATGTTGCCTTGTATCCCATCGCGTGCCTTCCTGTCGGAATACCACTCGGCCAGCGACGATAAGGATACGGGGCCAGCCAGCGAGGAACAGCGTTGCTAACGAGCCCTGGAGAGAGCGGTGGAAGTCCTCTTTGTCCGGCGTGGGTACGCCCACCGTTTGCCTAGCCAGCTCAACGGAACAGACCCCGATCCCGAACCCCGCCGCACGTGCAAGCGGCATTGAGAGGAAGACGAAATACCGTGCGGCTTCTGCCGGGACGCCCGACTCCGACACGACAAGTGGCAGAAACGGCAACCGGAACTCAGCACCGTCGACCGGAAGGCACTCGGCTACCAGCTCAGGAAACAATAAGTCGAACGGGAAGACGCCCTCGCAGGTCTGACCGATCCCGATGTTGTGCTGGCTTACCGCTTGGTGTTGGCCACGCTCAATGACGACACAGACGCCTACGTCACCACGCTGACGGAGGTGCGGAGTCTCGACCACGCCGATCGGGTGATCGGGTGATCGCCACGCAGTGGGCGCCGGAGCGTTGGCGACGGGACGGCTCGCAACCAACATCGCGGAGGCGGTTGTCCCGCTCGCCAACAAACGCAAGGTCCGCCGAACGCGAGTCCCAATGGGCGCCGCACTCACATCAAGGGTCATCCACGACGTGGAGAACGAGATCGCGTTTCAACTTCACGGCCCCAAAAAAGACGAAACATGACTGATCCCTGGGCTGCGCCAGACGATCACGATCCGCTGTGCCCGTCGTGGACCGACCGGATGCGTGGTTGGAGTTGTGAAGGCGGGGTGTGGAAACAGACCGGGCGTAGCAGTACCGCTACGGTCGCCGGCGAACCCCTACCGAATGCCAAGCGCGCTGGCTATTCGGTAGTGAAGTCGAAGGCGAAAACCCTGAAGCAGCAACACTGGGAGAAAAACCGGCGCAAATGGCGCTACGGCTCCTTCACCAGCCGCTACCCGAAAAAGTGCTGGATCATAATCCAACGCCTCCCGAACCGTCTGATACCCGGAAGGTATCGATCGTGCGCGAAAAGGTCTCAGCGAATCGGATGGACCGCCAGGTGGAGCCGCGTTGACCGGAATGCAACGAGAGGAGCACTCCAATGGCAGATCTTCTGGCTCGACAGATCGACGGCATCACGGCACTGGTCACCGGGGCCAACCGCGGGTTGGGTAAGGAATTCACGCAAGCACTACTCGACGCCGGCGCCGCCAAAGTGTACGCAGGTGCGCGTGATCCCAGCACCATCGAAGTAACCGACACCCGCGTCGTGCCGGTGCGATTGGACATCACCAACCCAGGCGATATCGCCGCGGCCGCTCGCGACTGCACCGACGTGTCGCTGGTGATCAACAACGCCGGCGCGATGCTGCAGACACCGTTTCTATCCGCGCCCGACATGTCGGCTGCGCGCACCGAGATGGAGACCAACTACTTCGGCACCCTGGCGATGGCTCGGGCGTTCGCCCCGGTGCTGGCCGCGGCCGGCGGCGGCGCCCTGGTCAACATGCTGTCGGTGGCGAGTTGGTTGGCGTCACCGTTCAACGCCTCCTATTGCGCGTCCAAGTCCGCCGAGTGGGCGTTGACCAACGCGCTGCGGGTGGAGCTGCGCGGCCAGGGCACCCTAGTCGTCGGAGTACACGCTGGGTGGATCGACACCGACATGGCGGCCACCGTGGAGGATTCCAAGATCTCGCCGCGCGAGGTCGCCGCGCAAACGCTCGACGCGGTCGAGAAAGGACTATCCGAGGTGTTGACCGACGACTGGACCCGCCAAGTGAAGGACGCTGTCGCCACCGACCAAGACAGCCTCTACCCCGACATTCAGCGCCGCTGGGATGCCGGCGAATCACCCTGGAAAGGCTGACCAGCTCGCAAGCGCGAAATCAACGATATCCGTTACCAAAGGCGAACTTCGAGATTGCCGGGCGAAGTGCTATATGTAGCACTTTTGCGGCGTAACCGGAAGATTGCGCAGGTACGACGCGCCCGACCAAATCGCCATACATAAAAAAGAATATGTATCGCCATTTGGGCGCTCGTCTTCTCTCAAACGGTATTCAGGCCGCTGACCACGGCGACGGTCCCCGTCGCCGTGGCGGTAGAGGCGTACAACCAAATCGACCAGGCCCGAACCGAACTCGCTCAATGAGCTCTAATGAGCCGCGGGGCACGTGCCCGTGTAGTCGACCTGCCAGTGCTTAATGCCGTTGATGAAGGCTGACCGCAGCCGCTCGGGAGTGCCCGCCGGGGTCAGGCCGGGCATGTGGGCGGCGATCGCATTGAACATCAGGTCGATCGTCATCCGCGCCAGATTGGCGCCGATGCAGTAATGCGCGCCGGTGCCGCCGAATCCGACGTGCGGGTTAGGGCTGCGCAGAATGTTGAACGTGTGCGGGTCGTCGAAGACCTCTTCGCCGTTAGTTGCCGTGCGGGTCGGCGGCGTTCAGGGTCGCCACTACCTTGTCGTATTCGCCACGGGCCTCGCCGTAGCGCAGGAACTTGACGCGCTCTACCTGGATCTCGTTGGCGTCGGGTTCGGTTTCCAGCAGCTGGACGACCTCGTCGATCGAATTCGTCGAGCGGCATCGCGAAGTCGCTTTCCCGTTGTCCGGGAAGCAAATCGGTGGCCACCGACGGCGGCACAAGCTCTTTGAGTTTGACCGTGGAGGCGGCCAGCTGCAGCCGCAGCGACTCGGTGAGCATGTGGATGGCGGCCTTGGACGCGTTGTAGCTGGGGGTGACCTTGAGCGGCGCAAAGGCCAGGCCCGAGGAGACGGTGATGATGGTGGCGTCCGGCTGCTTTTGCAGGTGTTCGATGAACGCCGCGATGAGGCGGATGGGGCCCAGCACGTTGGTGGTGATGACCGATTCGGCGGAGTCCAGAAAGGTGTCGGGGCGATGCCAGTCTTCGATCGTCATGATGCCGGCCATCGCGATGACGACGTTGAGGTCGGGGTGGCGCGCCAGCACCTGGCCGGTCAGCCGACCGCACACTCGCGGCGTCGGCGGTGTCGATCTGGACCGTATCGATATCCGGATGCTCGGCGGCGATCTGCTCGAGCAGTTCGGTCCTTCGGCCCCCGACAACCACGGTGTTGCCCGTGGTGTGCAGGCGCAGCGCCAGAGCCAAACCGATTCCACTGGTCGAACCGGGAATGAAGATGGTGTTTCCAGTGACGTGCATGCGTGCGTGCCTTTCGTGGTGTGCCAGAGCCTGCCGATCCAACGGCAGCTTGTCACACGAATAAAGGGGCGACACGAACGTAGCATTGCGGCCGATTGACGCCAGCCCTGGCCAGGGCCGGAGGCGTAAGGTCAAGGGATTGGGACCAACCAGGCCCCCATATGAAGGGGCAGCAATGTCAGATAAGTCTCCGCGCCAGACTATGAAGAAGAAATCTGGTAAGTCCCTCAAGGAAAAGCGCGCAGACAAGCGCACCAAAGCTGAGCACTCATCTACGACCGAGGCTGCGCTGCATTTCAAAAAGCACTGAGACGCGATTGGGCGGCGCCGCCCCGCCGTCGATGACCGTCGGAGACAAGCTAAAGCCGTAGATGTTGGCGGACGCGATCCGTCCAACCCCAGCGCTCGTCGATCAGTCCAACTGGTGAAGGCTGTAGTGATGACGCCACCTCCCCACACCGACCAACTTCCATTCGGTTAGATATGACAATCCGGGAGCGGCTCCTCGGTGCCGTCGACGGCTACCACGGGGTAGAGGCCGCGGACCGTCTGTGCGCGGCCTGCGCGGTCCTCCTCGATGTGGACGGGGCGGCCATTTCGCTCATCTTCGATGGCGGCCGCACCGGAACGCTCGGATCCAGCAGCCCGCGCGCTCGCATGTACGACGAACTTCAGTTCACCCTCGGCGAGGGCCCATGCGTCGACTCCATCAGCCAACGGGCGCCCGTCCTCGTCGTCGACGTGGCCGATCGCGACGACGGTCGCTGGCCCGCCTACGGTCCCGCACTGCTCGCCCACGACATCCGCGGCGTCTACGCCATGCCCGTCATCGTCGCCGGCGAATACGTCGGGGCCCTCGACCTCTTCCGACATGAGCCCGGCCAACCCGACGCCGAACACCTCTCCGGCGCCGTCGTCGCCGCCGAACTTGCCGCTGTCCCCCTCCTCGACCTCCTCGACGCCGACCTAAAGGCCGCCGTCGGCGACCCCAACAGCAACGCCTGGGCCGAGTTCAACGCGCTGTCCCGCGCCGAGGTCAGCCAGGCCACCGGCATGCTGGTCGCACAGCTCGAGATCGACCCCGCCGCGGCCCTCGTCCGACTCAGGGCCCACGCCTACGCAACTGGTCGCAACGCCACCGACGTCGCCCGCGACATCCTCGCCCGCCGGCTGAGGCTGGACGCCGACTGATGCGTGAATTGAAATCCCACGGACGGAGGTCAGGGTGACCGATACTCCTCGCGAAACCCGGGTACTCGACGCTGTCGTCTCGCTCGTCGACAGCCTGCTGGACGACTTCGACGTCGTCGACCTGCTGACGGAGCTCACTGAGCGATGCACCGATCTGCTCGACGTCGCTGCCGCCGGCTTCTTGCTCGCCGACCCCCTCAACCAGCTCCGCCTGCTGGCCGCAACCTCCGAGCAAGCCCGCGAATTGGAACTCTTCCAGCTGCAGGCCGACGAAGGGCCCTGCGTCGCGTCCTACGTCACCGGCCAACCAGTGTCGATCGCCGACGTACGGGCCGAAACACACCGATGGCCGCAGTTCGCGTCGGCGGCACACGACGCCGGCTTTGCTTCCGTGCACGCCGTGCCGATGCGCGCCGCGGGCCTGGTGTTGGGCGCGCTCGGTCTGTTCGGGAGCCGCCCCGGCGCGCTCACCGACGCCGACCTGCTTGTTGGTCAGACCCTGACGCACATCGCTTGTGTCGCGATCCTGCAGGAACTTCCCCCGACACCCGCGACGGTGTTGCCGCAACTCCGCGCTGCCCTGGCCAGCCGCGTCACTGTCGAGCAGGCTAAGGGCTTCCTGCGCGAGCGTCTCGACGTTCCCGTGGAGGAGGCCTTCACACTGATGCGGGCCTACGCGCACCACAATGGCGAACACCTGACCGACGTGGCCCGGCGTTTGCTTACCGAGCGGCACGGCCGCCCGACACTGCTGGCGGCCCTGACCGAACTGGCGGCGCCACCGGAGTGACGGTCAGCGTTGCCGCGCCCGCGCGCGTCGCACCGCCTCCTCCACCAGGTGCTCGGCAACGATGTGCAGCTTGACGTTCTCGCTTTGACTGAACTGGGTGAGTCGATCGAAGGCCGCTTCCGCGCTTAGGCCGCTGCGGCTGCGAATGATGCCGATCGCCTGATCGATGGCCGCCCGGCTTTTCAGCGCACGCTGCAGTCGATCAGTGCGCTCAGCGGCGCTGGCCAGCAGCTGCGCGTGGTAGACCGACACCGCCGCGGGGCCGGCGAATTGCGAACCCAGTTGCACGGCGTGCTCGGCGAACGCGTCGCGGCTTCGCGCGTAGGAATTGATCGCGCCGATCACCCGTTCGCCGACCGTCAGCGGCAGGGCCAACGCGGAATGCACGCCCATCCGGGCCACCCGGCCACCGAAGCGCGGCCACCGAGTGTCACTTCCCAGCGATCCACTGACAGCCGGCCGCCGGGAGTCCATGCATGTGAGGCAGGGCCCCTCGCCGAGCTCCTCGTATTGGACGGTATCGATCTCTGCGACGAACGCTGCGGTCACTGCCCATGTCTGGATCCGCGGTTTTTCATCACCAGATCTGATCAAGGTCACTCCGGCGGCGTCCACGCCCGGAATGGCTTGCACCGCGAATTCGGCGACATCCCTGAGGATGTCGCTCACCTGGTGCGCATCGGCCACGATCCCGGCCACCCCGATCAACCCTGCACGCAGATCGACTTCGTCGGCTTCGATCTGTGCCGGCGAGAGTTCCGGTTGCAGAGGCGGCGTGCGGTCGGACTGGGCGTCGTATTCGGCCATGATCACAAAAATTTTACGCGGCTCGGCCCGATAAACCGATTAGTTCACCAGCGCCAATGCGTGCGCGCGCCGCAACTTTCCCGATGGGGTTTTTGGAATAGTCCCGGGCTCGAGGACCACGACATTGCGTGGCCGCATATCCACCTCGGCAAACACCTCGTGGGCGACCTGCCGCTCGATGCGGCGCACTTCGGCGGCTTCCTGCCAGGCCTTCGACTCGACCGCCACCGCGAAGGTCTCACGGTGCAGACCGGCGTTCAAACGCACCGCCGCAGCGCAACCCGGGCGGACCCCTGACACCCGGGCGGCGGCGCGTTCGATGTCGGTCGGGTAGATCTTGCGGCCGGCCATGATGATGACGTCTTTGACCCGGCCGCACACCACGATGCTGCCGGTCTCAGTGAGGTAGCCCAGGTCGCCGGTGTCGTACCATCCTTGCTCGTCTTGTGCCGCAATGAAACCGGCCTGCGTGGTGTAGCCATGGGACACCGGCTCGCCGCGCACCTGGATGACACCGACACCGCGGGCGGACAGCACGCTTCCATCTTCGCCGACGATGCGCACCTCCATGCCTTCCAGCGGCCGGCCGAGACTGACCAGCTTCCGGGTGTGCCCCTTGGTCGCCGGGACGGCCCGGTGCAGCGCAGCCAGCAGATCGGCGTCCACCTCGTCGACGACCATGCCGCCGCCGCATTCGGTAAACGACACCGCCACCGTGGTCTCGGCCATGCCGTAGGCGGGCACAATTGCCTCCGGCTTCAACCCGAACGGCGCGCCTGCGTCGCAGAGGTCGGCTACGTCGGAGGCCTCGACTGCCTCGGCACCCGACAACGCCCACCGCAGCGAGGAGAGATCGAACTCGCCGGGCGTAGCCTGTCTGCGCAGCCGATTGGCGAACAGCTTGTAAGCGAAGTTGGGCGCAGCGGTCATGGTGCCCTTGTACTTGTCGATCAGCCTGGCCCACAACAACGTATCGCGGAGGAAGTCCATCGGGGTGATTTTGACGAGTTCTGCGCAGTAGTACATCGGCACGGTCAGGTAGCCGGTCATGCCCATATCGTGGAAACAGGGCAGCCAGCTCACGATCACGTCGGAGTCGATATCGACATCCGCGGCTGCAAACATCGCCTCGGCATTGGCGACGAGGTTTGCGTGGGTGATTCGAACAGCCTTGGGAGAACCCGTGGATCCGGACGTCAACTGCATGAACGCCAAGTCGTCGTCACCAGTCTGAACCGGGTCGATCGGGGGGCCCTCCAGCAGCTGCTCGATGGTCAGCACGTGCATGCCCCATTGGGAAAGCAACGGCGCCGCGGTCATGAATGGCTCGGAGACGACGACAGCTTTAGCGCCGATCATCTTCACGACAGCCGTGGTCTGCTCGGCCCACCGCTGCAGGTCGGTGCGTGGAGTGGGGTGATGCAGCATGGTCAGGCTGGCGCCACGCATCCAGATGCCCTGCGCTGTCGGAGCGATTTCGACCGGGGCGCCGGCCAGCACAGCGACGGCGTCCCCGTGGCCGACGCCCGCGCAAGAGAGGCCACCCGCAACTTGCCTGGCTCGCTGGTGGACCTCAAACCAGGTGTGTCGGACGGGTGCGTCGGGCTCCCCGGTGTTGATGCCCTTGAAACTCCACTGGGCGTTGGCGAACATCGTCTCGGTAAATCTGCTCACGGAAATCCCCCCGGCTGCAGCGCAGATGGCACATCTTGTTCGGACTCCGGGCGCGAGAATGTGCACTCCACTACCGGTGGAGCCGCGACAATTCGTGCTAAGCGCGGTGCGGCGCATCTCAAACGCACCGACTGCACGGAGTCGACCGCAAACCCGCACAACAGCGCGCAGGTCAGAGCGACCGGTACGGCATTAAAAACCGAACCCGCAGGC
>JBEKNM010000112.1:0-10024 GCA_049522835.1 Mycobacterium sp. | reverse complement strand
ACGCGATCACGGCGCTCTCGGCCCGCTTCGACCCCGCCACCGGCCTCATCGCCGCGCCCACCGCCGGTTCGGAGTACGTGCCGGCGGGGTTCGCCCGCGGCGTGCGGCGCCAGCTCGTGGCCCGCTCCCGGCGCACCGGGGCAGCGCAGTGCGCCCGGCTGCGGATCACCGAGGTGCAGGGGCCGCCCCGCAACGGTGCGATGGCCCGGCTCGCCGCCGCCGATCAGCAACTCGCCCAGATCACCGTCGCAGATGGCGAGATGGTGTTGACGGTGAAACTGCCCACCGACCCCGCCCCGCAAGGTCGGGCGCAGTGGCGCCGCGTGCGACTGAGCGCGGACATCCCCGCACACCTGGATGGCAGAGCCGTCACCGACTGGCATCTGCTGACCGTGGTCCTGGACCGTCGTGGCACGCTCTTGCGTTGCGCTGCCACCGAACTCGTCCCGGTGGGGGATCCGAGCGTAGCGAGCACCGCGGTGGGAGTCGATTGGTCACCATCGACCCTGGGCGCTGCCGCCGTCGCCACCGAAGCCCCCAACGGTTTGGTCTCGGACTATCGGGGATGGACCTACGACGACCGAGGGCTCGGCATCAAGCTGGCGCGGCTGCAAACCGAAGGGCAGATGCTGCACCGCAAGGCCGCCCGCTTGAGCAGGCACGCCGCCTGCGCGCAACTCCCGGTACGCGCTCAATTGGAGTCGAAGATCGCCGTCTTGGACGCGCACCGCGCCGCGGTCGGTGTCAAGCGCGCAAAGATCAACCCGGAGTTGGCGTTGCACTTCGCCCGCCACGTCACCGACTACGCCGCCGCTGCCCAGGCGACGTTGATCGCGGTGGAGGATCTCAGCACCCTCGAAACCTGTGGACACGGCAGGGTCAACAACAACCGGGCGGCGCAGTCCGCGCGCCGTAAAGCCGTTGGCGCCCTCGCGCACACCGCGGCAGGCTCGGCGATCACCGTGGTGGTGGTACCCGCAAGAGGATCATCGGCGCAGTGCCCCGGCTGCGACGAACCGCTCTCCCGCCCCGGCGGCTACCACCACGCCTGGTGCCGGCAATGTCGCATCGGCGGGAACCGCGACCACGTGGCAGGTGTGAACCTGGCCAAACGCGCACTCTTGGGCCGCAGCAAAACCATTCGGCGCCGCGGGCAACTCCCGAGGATCCGCCACGCCGAACACGCACCAGTGCGGGCCACACGCGACAAGAACAGTCCCACCCCGAGCAGGCCACGACATCGGCGAGTGCGCCACAGCCATACCCCCGCGACACCACCGGTGGGGGTGAAACCAATCAAACACGTTCCTGCACCACAAGCGTCGGTGTGGGACACGGTCAAACCCGCATCACCGCAAAGCGATACGGGTAGCCGCGACACACCTACAACTCACACATCCGCCACCTCAGAGGCAGAAAGTATGAGATGCAGGTAGACGCTCCGACGGTCAAGGACACTGGGATTATCCCGCCAGCGTCGCCCGGATGGAGACGGTGACATAAGGCATCGCCAACCCGTTCGAATTTGCCAACGCCGGATGAGTGGCCAGCAACTCACGTACCTGGTCGAGTGTTCTGGTGCGGACCTCGGTGGGCGAGGTGATGCAGTAACTGCGGGACGCCACCAGGTCGATCAATGCCTGCGGCGTAAGGTAATTCGTCCATTCGACCTGATGGCGCTGCGGCTCGCTGAACGGTGCCGGCAGCGTCATGTCGAAGCGGCCCTGATCGCCATCGCTGCCGATGATCCGACCCAGCTCGCGCACCCATCCGAGCCGTTCGTCGCGGGTGTTCCACACCAGGCCCAACCGCCCGCCGGGCCGCAGCACCCGGGCCACCTCGGGAATCGCTCGCTGCGGATCTACCCAATGCCACGCCTGGGCGACCAGCACGGCGTCAACGCTGTTGTCCTCCAAAGGAATCTCTTCCGCGGTACCCAGCAGCGCACGAGTTTCCGGCAGCGCGGCGCGCAGTCGTTCCAGCATGTCGGGGATCGGGTCGACGGCCACTACGTCCAGGCCGCGTTCGACCAGCCGGGTGGTCAACTTGCCGGTGCCGGCACCCAAGTCGAGCACCTTTTGGGCATCGGCCGGCAACAGCCAGTCGATGGCCTCCGGCGGATACGATGGGCGCCCCCGCTCATAGGCAGCGGCAGCCGAACCAAATGACAGGGAGCGGTCGCGGCTACAGCGGGTCACCGCCGACACGCACCTTCGTTATCGGCCAATTCGAGGGTCCGACGGATCAAGTCGCCGACGGCCTCGGATTCGAGCAGGAAGCCGTCGTGCCCGCAGATGGAGTCGACGACGTGCAGCCCGGTGCAGCCCGGCAGCAGATCGGCCAGCTCCTCCTGCAGGCGCAGCGGGTAGAGCCGGTCACTGGTGATGCCACCGACCACGACCGGGACCCGGCAGTCGCGCAATGCTTTGCGGATCCCGCCGCGGCTGCGTCCGGCATCGTGGCTGTTCAGCGTCTCGGTCAAGACAACGTAGCTACCGGCGTCAAAGCGGGCCAACAGCTTGTCGCCCTGGTGTTCCAGGTAGCTCTGCACCGCGTAGCGGCCGTGCTTCGCCGGGTCCTCGTCACCTTGGCCTTCGTTGGCGAACCGAGTGTCGAGCTCGACCTCACCACGGTAGGTCAGGTGGGCGAAGCGGCGTGCGATTACCAGCCCGGCATCCGGTGTGCGCCCAGTGTCGTGGTAGTCGCCGCCCTGCCAGTTGGGGTCGGCCTTGATGGCCGCGATCTGGGTGGTCTGGGTGCCGATCTGGTCGGCGGTGGCACGCGCACCCACTGCCAGCAGCAATCCGGCTCGGACCCGGTCGGGGTGGCCGACCATCCACTCCAAAGCCCGTGCGCCGCCCATGGATCCGCCGACGACTGCCGCGACCTCGGTGATCCCCAGTGCGGCCAGCGCGGCGATGTCCGCCTCCACCTGGTCCCGCACCGTAATCAGCGGAAACCTGGAGCCCCAGGGCTTTCCGTCGCGGGCCAGCGAGCTCGGCCCGGTCGAGCCGCGGCATCCACCCAGCACATTGGTGGCCACCGCGCACCAGCGGTTAGTGTCGATCGGCGCGCCCGGCCCGGCTACCCCGTCCCACCAACCGGGCGTGGGATGCCCGGGTCCAGCGGGCCCGGTGATGTGCGAATCACCGGTGAGCGCATGCAGTACCACCACCACGTTGTCCCGTGCCGGCGACAGCTCGCCCCAGCGCTGGACGGCGATACAGACGTCGTCGATCACCTCGCCGCTTTCGGTGGTCAGAGAGCCGATGTCGACCAAGCCGACTTCGCCTTCGGCGGGCAGCGTTTGAGTAGGAACGTCGAAGATTGTCATGTCGGAAGTCCTCAGAAGGCCGCCACGGCCTGCGGGTCGCCGCTATCTGTCGCCGGTTCACCGAATTTGCGGGCCGCCGCGAAGCCGAGCTCCAGGTCGGCCAGGATGTCGTCGATGCCCTCGATGCCGACGGCCAGCCGCACCAACCCCGGGCTCACACCGGTGGTCAGCTGCTCCTCGGGGCTCAGTTGGGCGTGAGTGGTTGATGCCGGGTGAATCACCAGGGAGCGTACGTCGCCGATGTTGGCGACGTGACTGTGCAGTTTCAGCGCGTTCACGAATGCCTGCCCGGCCTCGATACCGCCGGCCAATTCGAACGCCAGCACGGCCCCGGTTCCTTTGGGCGCAAGCTTCTTTGCCTGCTCATGCCACGGCGAACTGGGTAGCCCCGCATAGTTGACCGAGAGCACGCCGTCGTGGCCTGCCAGGAACTCGGCGACCCGTTGCGCGTTGGCGACGTGCCGCTCCACCCGCAGGCTCAGTGTCTCCAGGCCTTGGGCCACCAGGAACGCGTTGAACGGCGCTGCCGCCGGGCCATAGTCGCGCAGCAGCTGCACCCGCGCCTTGATCGCATACGCCGGCGGTCCCAGCTCGGCATACACCACGCCGTGGTAGCTGGGGTCGGGTGTGGTGAACCCGGGGAAGCGGCCCTGCGTCCAGTCGAAAGTGCCGCCATCGACGATGACCCCGGCGATCGCGGCGCCATGCCCGCCAAGATATTTGGTGGCCGAGTGCACCACGACGTCGGCGCCCTGCGTGAACGGCTGGATCAGGTAGGGCGTGGCGATGGTGTTGTCGACGATCAGCGGTACCCCGTTGGCATGGGCAACCCCGGCGACCCCGGGCGTGTCCAGCACGTCAATCTGCGGGTTGGATATGGTCTCGGCGAAGAACGCCTTGGTATTCGGCCGTACCGCAGCCTGCCAAGAATCCAGGTCGTCGGGATCCTCGACGAAGCTGACCTCGATGCCGAGCTTGGGCAGCGAATAGTGGAACAGGTTGTAAGTACCGCCGTAGAGCCGCGGGCTGGAGACGATGTGATCCCCAGCATTCGCGAGGTTCAGGATGGCTAATGTCTCCGCGGCCTGCCCTGAGCTCAGGAACAGTGCTGCCACGCCGCCCTCGAGCGCGGCGATGCGCTGTTCGACGACATCTGTGGTCGGGTTGCCGATCCGGGTGTAGATGTTGCCGGGGACCTCGAGCCCGAATAGGGCGGCGGCCTGGCTGGTGTCGGCGAAGGTGTAAGACGTGGTCTGGTAGATCGGCAGGGCGCGGGCGTTGGTGGCCGAGTCGGGACTCTGGCCGGCGTGAATCTGTTTCGTTTCGAACGACCAATGCGCGGTCGGATCGGATTCGGTATCGGCGCTCATGAGCGATGCTTTCTGCTGGGAGTGGATGAATCGGGTATCTGGATACGCGCAGCCACCCTGTACGTCAGCTCCGATGACGTCAGCAGGTGGCCGGGGGCTAGCACAGACACACGAAGAGACGCGAATGAGCCGGATTAGTCCGCATCACGTTTCCCTGTCTACTCAGGGGCCCGTGATTACGGACCCGCGCTTGCCTTGTAGCCGGGGACGGCTACTCAACCTGGTCATCACCCGGGGCACCCCACCGCGGTTGGAGGGTTGCCGGCCAGCAAGCCGGGGCTTAATGCTGGCGCTCATGACCGACTTCAAATGTATCGCATCGCGGCGACTCGATGCCAACTACGACGGCCTCGCAGCCCGTTCCAGGCCATCACCGGCCCGTTATCGGCCACTGAGTGCTGCTAGTAGTCTGGCCTGACGAGCAACCGCTCGGCCAAGCTTCCCACGGGTGGAGGATTCGGACGCGCATGTCCAATGAACCCAAGATCAAAGTCAAAGGTCCGGTAGTAGAGCTCGACGGTGACGAGATGACCCGTGTCATCTGGAGACTCATCAAGGACATGCTGATCCTGCCGCATCTTGATATCAACCTGGACTACTACGACCTGGGCATCGAGCACCGGGACCGCACTGACGATCAGGTGACGATCGACGCGGCCTATGCCATCAAGAAGCACGGCGTGGGTGTCAAGTGCGCGACGATAACCCCCGACGAGGCTCGCGTCCAGGAATTCAATCTGAAGAAGATGTGGCTGTCGCCCAACGGGACGATCCGAAACATCTTGGGCGGCACCATTTTCCGCGAGCCGATTGTGATTTCGAATGTCCCGCGGCTAGTTCCGGGCTGGACGAAGCCGATTGTCATCGGCCGTCACGCTTTCGGTGACCAGTACCGGGCGACGAATTTCAAGGTCGACCAGCCGGGCACCGTCACATTGACTTTCACGCCCGCAGACGGCAGCGAGCCGATGGTGCACGAGGTGGTGTCCATCCCCGAGCACGGTGGTGTCGTGATGGGGATGTACAACTTCAAGGACTCCATCCGGGATTTCGCGCGTGCGTCGTTCGCATACGGCCTCAATGCAAAATGGCCGGTGTACCTGTCAACGAAGAACACCATCCTCAAGGCCTACGACGGCATGTTCAAAGACGAGTTCCAACGCATCTACGAGGACGAATTCAAGGACAAGTTCGAAGCCGAGGGGCTGACCTACGAGCATCGGCTGATCGACGACATGGTCGCCGCCTGCCTCAAGTGGGAGGGCGGCTACGTGTGGGCATGCAAGAACTACGACGGCGACGTCCAGTCGGATACCGTCGCGCAGGGCTACGGCTCACTGGGACTGATGACGTCGGTGCTGATGACGGCCGACGGTGGGACGGTCGAGGCCGAAGCCGCCCACGGCACCGTGACCCGGCATTACCGCCAGTACCAGGCCGGCAAACCGACCTCTACCAACCCGATCGCCTCGATATTCGCCTGGACACGTGGCCTGCAACACCGCGGCAAGCTGGACAGCACGCCGGAGGTCATCGAGTTCGCTCAGCAACTGGAAGAGGTCGTCATCGGCACGGTCGAAAGCGGCAAGATGACCAAGGACCTTGCGTTGCTCATCGGTCCTGACCAGGAGTGGGAGCAGAGCGAGGAATTCCTGAATTCGATCGCCGACAACCTGAAGAAGGCGCTCGTCTAACTGGCGGGCGGGTTGACGGCCCGCATCGGCTGGCTGTACTCGTCGATGAAGCCGGAGATGACCTCGGCGACGCGATCGGGCGCCTCGAACATGGGAACGTGCCCGACGCCGTCCAGCGTGGTGACCCGGGTTCCGGCGGGCAGGTAGTCGGTGAAATGCCGGCTGAACCTGCGCGGGGGAACCACGCGATCCTTCTCGCAGAGCACCAAATGGGCGGGTACCGCGGTATGCGCGAGCTCCTGCAATCCCGGCAGCAACAGCGCTTTGAGCAGCAGCTGGAAGTACGCGGGACAGTGCGCGGCGTCGTCGATAATGCCGCTGAGTTGGCGCTCGTCGATGCCGTCCGGCGATCCGCTCAGCGGCAGGGCGGTTAACCGGCGGCTAAGGGGCAGCCGCAGCGTCCGTTGGCCCAACAATCGGGTTAAAGCCAAGATCGGCATGCCCGAGACGAATTTACCGATCACCTCGAATTTGATTGGGCTCCAGCGCGTCCAGCCGCCCGCCGGGGCGACGCCGGTGACGGTGCGTGCCCGCCCGCGCCGTTCGAGTTCGAATGCGACCCAGCCGCCCAGCGAATTGCCGACGATGTGGGCGGTATCCCAGCCCAGTTCGTCCATTTGGCGCTCAACGTGGTCCGCCAGCACCGAGGAGCTCAGCAGCCATGTGCCGGCGCGCGGTCCACCGTGGTGGCCGGCCATCGTCGGGGCGAATACCTCGTAACGTCCGGTGTCAGCCAGTTGCTGGGCCACGATTTCCCATACCGCCTGCGACATCAGGAACGGGTGCAGCAGCAGGACCGGCTCTCCGGAGCCCAGGTGGATCGGCGCGCGACTTCGCATGGTGCCGACACTAAATGCGGTACCGCCGGTACCGCAACAATGGGCGTCTGGTCGCGGCTGGCGTTTGAAGGGCCTCCTCACGTGAAAAGCCTCGCGTGAAAAGATCGGGGCATCATGAGCACCGCTACCGGATCCAGCCGGATTTTCTCCGGCGTACAGCCGACTTCTGATTCGCTTCACCTCGGTAACGCGCTGGGCGCAATCACCCAGTGGGTCGCGCTGCAGGACGACCATGACGCCTTCTTCTGCGTGGTCGACCTGCACGCCATCACCATCGCGCAGGATCCCGAGGCGCTGCGCCGCCGCACCCTGGTCACCGCTGCCCAATACCTGGCGCTGGGTATCGATCCGGCTCGCAGCACCGTGTTCGTCCAAAGCCACGTACCCGCGCACACCCAGTTGGCGTGGGTGTTGGGCTGCTTCACCGGCTTCGGGCAGGCATCGCGGATGACACAGTTCAAAGACAAGTCGACGCGTCAAGGCAGTGACTCGACCACGGTCGGACTGTTCACCTACCCGGTCTTGCAGGCCGCCGATGTGCTGGCCTACGACACCGATCTGGTGCCGGTGGGCGAGGACCAGCGGCAGCACCTGGAGCTGGCGCGCGACGTGGCGCAGCGGTTCAACAGCCGTTTCCCGGACACCTTCGTGGTTCCGGACATACTCATTCCCAAGGTGACCGCCAAGATCTATGATCTGGGCGACCCGACGTCGAAAATGAGTAAATCGGCCGATACCGATGCCGGGTTGATCAGCCTGCTCGACGATCCGGCGGTGTCCGCCAAGAAGATTCGCTCGGCGGTCACCGACAGCGAACGCGAGATCCGCTATGACACCGACGCCAAGCCGGGAGTGTCCAACCTACTGACCATCCAGTCGGCGGTCACCGGGGTCGACATCGACAAGCTGGTCGACGAATACGCCGGACGCGGCTACGGCGACCTGAAGAAAGACACCGCCGAGGCCGTCGTCGAGTTCGTCCGTCCGATCAAGGCCCGGGTCGACGAATTCATGGCGGATTTGTCGGAATTGGAAACCGTGCTCGCGGTCGGAGCCCAGCGCGCCAACGATGTGGCCAGCAAAACCGTTCGGCGGGTCTACGATCGGTTAGGGTTCCTTCCGCAGCGGGAATAGGTTTGACCATGAGCGAGCCGGCCAAGGCAGGGATCCTCCATCGTCTGCGGGCCCGGTTCGGGTGGCTCGACCATGTCATCCGTGCTTACCAGCGCTTCGACGAACGCAACGGCAGCTTCTTCGCGGCTGGCATGACCTACTACACGATCTTTGCGCTATTTCCATTGCTAATGGTCGGTTTCGCGGCGGTCGGATTCGCACTGTCCCGGGAGCCGGAGCTGCTGGGCAAGATCGACGACCATATCCGGTCGGCGGTGGGCACCGATCTGGGGCGCCAGCTGGTCGACTTGGTGAATTCGGCGATTCGGGCGCGGGCGTCGGTCGGTGTCATCGGCCTGACCACCGCGGCCTGGGCGGGTCTGAGCTGGATGTCACATCTGCGGGCAGCGTTGACCGAAATGTGGTGGGAGCAGCACGTCGACTCGCCTGGCTTTGTGCGCACCAAGTTGTCCGATCTCCTGGCCATACTGTGGATGTTCTTAGTGATCCTGGTGACCCTCGCCCTGAGCGCTCTGGGCCACACTACGCCGATGGAGGCCGTACTCAGATGGCTGGGAATACCTGAGTTTTCGGTGTTCGACTGGATCTTTCGGGGTATCTCCATTTTGGTGTCGGTGCTGGTCGCGTGGTTGCTGTTCACCTGGACGATCGGCCGGCTGCCGCGGGAGTCGGTAAGCCTCGTTGCCTCCATGAGGGCCGGGTTGATGGCGGCGATCGGCTTCGAACTGTTCAAACAAGTAGCGTCGATCTACCTGCAGGTAGTCCTACGCAGCCCGGCGGGCGCCACGTTCGGGCCGGTGTTGGGTTTGATGGTGTTCGCCTACATCACCGCTTATCTTGTGCTGTTCTGCACCGCGTGGGCGGCTACAGCATCAGAGGATCCGCGCGCGAAGACCGTTGACCCTCCCGCACCCGCGATCATCGCCCCGCGAGTGCAGCTGGACGAGGGCCTGCGGACGCGTCAGACGCTGACCGCGATCGCCGCGGGAGCCATTGGGGCGCTGGCGTTCTCTCGGTTGACCCGCTGGACCCGTTAGTGATCTACCGGAACTCGCCAATCGCCGTGCACCATCACGGCTCTGACCTGCAAATCGCGATCCAGCACAACAAGATTGGCATAATAGCCAGGCCGCAGATTCCCTACGCGGTCGAACCCGAGGGCTCGGGCCGGTGTCGCCGAGGTCATCTGCACGGCGGCGGCCAAACCCGTCTCGGAGTCCGAGGCGAACCCTGCCACTGTGCGGAAGAGCTGATCCATAGTGGCGGTGCCGCCCGCGATCGTCGACGTTCCGCGCACCCGCGCCACCCCGGACACCACGTCGATGCGCACCACGCCAAGTCGAAACGCTCCATCGTCCGATCCGGCAGCGGCGATCGCGTCGGTGACCACGGCGACTCGGCCGGGGCCGGCGGCCTGGATCACAGCGTGCACAACGGCGGGGTGCACATGCACGCCGTCTGCGATGAGCTCCACGGCCACGCGCGGGTCTTCCAGCAGCGCCAGCGCCGGTCCGGGCTCTCGATGGTGCAGCGGCGGCATCGCGTTGAACAGATGGGTGCCGACCGTCGCGCCCAGCGCGACGGCTTGCTGGGTCTGGCCGTATGTCGCATCCGTATGCCCAACGGCAACAACAACACCCGCGTCCAGGAAGC
>JBEKNM010000111.1:0-10185 GCA_049522835.1 Mycobacterium sp. | reverse complement strand
GCCACCGCGCCGGTACCTTCGCCCAGCCGCATGCGCAGGTCAAGAATCGGGTCCAGATCAAGAGCCGCCAGGGCCAGCCCATGACCCGGTTCGGTGGACCGGTGACCGGCCTGCCACCACAGCCGGGCGCCCGGTGCCATTCGCTCGGCGACCAACGCAGCGGCCGTCACTGCCATGCCGTCGAGCAGCAGCGGGGTGCGCCGGACGGCAGCCTGCGCGCAAAAGCCTGCCATCGCGGCCAGGTCCGCGCCGCCGCAGCAGCGCAGCAACCCGACCGGGTCGGGCAACACAAGCCCGGCACGAAACAGGGCATCCCGCACCGCGGCGGTCTTGCGTGCCCAGCCGGCATCATCGATCCCCGTCCCGAAGCCAACCACGACAGCCGGCTCGGTATTCGTCAGCGCCGCGACCAGAACCGCTGCCGCGGTGGTGTTTCCGATTCCCATGTCGCCTGCGACCAGCAGGTCGGCTCCGGCGTCGACCTCCTCGTCGGCTATCCGCATACCGGCGGCGACGGCGCGGGTGGTTTCCTCGTCGGTCAACGCGTCCTCGACGGCGATGTCGCCGCTGCCGCGCCGCACTTTGTGGTCGCCGATCTGCTCTGACAATGCGTCCGCATCTACCGCCAGGTCCGCAACCCGCACGGTCGCGCCCGCGATACCGGCCAGTGCGTTGATCGCCGCTCCGCCGGCGTCGATGTTGGCGACCATCTGGGCGGTCACTTCCGGCCGGTACGCCGACACCCCGGACCGGGCGACACCGTGGTCGCCGGCGAACACCACCACGCGGGCGCGCTCGAATTGCCGTGGCGGGCACTGGCCTTGGCACGACGCGATCCAGACCGAAAGGTCCTCAAGGCGGCCCAGCGCGCCCTGCGGCTTGGCCAGGGTGTCCTGGCGAGCCCGGGCGGCCGCGGCGGCGCCCTCATCGGGCGGCAACACCGGCGCGAATTCCATCAGATTCCCGACGGCTTGATCGGTACCGCCTGCCCGGCCACCACCAGCACCACCTGGTCGCACAACGCCGCGATTCGTTGGTTGAGGCTGCCCAATTCGTCGGCGAATCGGCGGCCGGATGCGGTCGCCGGCACTACGGTCAACCCGACTTCGGGGCTGACCAGCACCAGCGTGGCGGCAAAGGCACCAACCGCCGCGAGCATGTCATCGATCATCTCTTGAACGGAAGCCGCGACCGGTCCGTTGTCCCATGCCTGGTGGCGGTCCAGCGTGCTGGTCAGCCAGGCGCCCAGGTCGTCGATGAGCGTCGGGGTGTGCGGCGACCGCCGCAGTTGGGCGGTGATGTCGTCGGTTTCGACCGTCGACCAGTGCGCCGGCCGACGGTTGCGGTGCTGAGCGACCCGGTGCGCCCAGGCATCGTCGGCCTGGCTGTCCAGCCCGGAAGCCAGATATCGGACCGGCTGGCCGGGTGGCAGTGACTTGGCGATGGCTTCCTCCGCCCAGCGGGATTTGCCCGACCTGATCCCGCCGAGCACCAAAGTGCGCACAGGGGTCAGGCGGGTGCCGGTTGATTCTCAACCGACACGGCTGCCGCGCTCGACTTGGGGCCGGGGCGCGCGCATCCGGCGCATTTGGGACGCCCTGGTGGCGGCGTAAAAACCCAGCTTCCATCGACTTTCGGTGTTTTTCGGGAATTTCGCGTCGACCATTCTGCCAACCTTGCGGCCCAAGATGACCGCGTCGACACCCATCACGGCCATGAGCCCCAACATCACGGGAGATATGTAGAACTGCAGCGGCGGAACAGCGAACGAGACGAACAGCAGAGCCAGTGCTGCCGGCATGAACAAGCCGAGAACGCTGCGCCGGGAGTCCACCACATCGCGAACATAGCGGCGTACCGGGCCCTGGTCGCGCGCCAGCAGATAGGCCTCTTCGCCGGCCATCATCCGCTCCCGCCGATCCACGCTCTTGGCCCGGCTCGCGACTCTGTCGGCCCTGCGCTGCCCGCGGCTGACCTTGGGGCCGGCCAGCGATTTGCGCCGGGCTCGCGCCTCCGAGGCGGTCATGGGTGCCGGTACGATCGGACCCTTCCTCGTGTTGCGCGTGGACTGGTCGCGCTTGGGCGTGGGCCGACCCTTGGGGTCGGTCTTACGGGTCCCGCGAGATATTGTGTCCGGGGAAACGGCCGCAACGGATGCCGCCGCCTCCCCGGTACCTTCTTCACGGCCTTTCTTACGGCCCAGCAGCTTCACAGTCGCCAGGTTACTTCGCCGCCAGCGCGGTCCGGAACGGGTACCTATCGGGCATGCGTCCGTGTGTGCCTTGGACCTACGCTTACCTCAGATGGACGGCTGCCTGTAATGGACGACAACGGATCGACGGCCTTGGATGACGAGGCCGGTGGCCCCACGCCCGGCCATCTCCAGTTGGGGGCCATGCGGGTGCTGGTGGCCCCGGATTGCTATGGCGACAGCCTTTCTGCTTCAGAGGCCGCCGCCGCCATCGCGACCGGCTGGACTCGGTCACGTCCGGGCGACCAATTCATCGTCGCCCCGCAGTCCGACGGTGGCCCGGGGTTCGTCGACGTGCTGGGTAGCCGGCTGGGGGAGACGCGCCAATTGCGGGTCTGCGGGCCGCTGGATACCGCCGTGGACGCCCGCTGGGTGTTCGATCCCGACTCGGCGACCGCCTACCTGGAGTGTGCGCAAGCGTGCGGTCTGACGTTGCTTGGCGGCCCGCCCACCCCGGAGACCGCGCTAGCGGCCGACAGCAGCGGAGTCGGCCAACTTATCGCCGAGGCGCTGCGGACCAGGGCGGCCCGGGTCGTGGTCGGCCTGGGAGGCAGCGCGTGCACTGACGGCGGGAAAGGAATGATTACCCAGCTCGGTGGGCTGGCCGCCGCCCGCCGACAACTGGCTGACATCGAGCTGATCGCCGCCTCCGACACCGAATACCCGCTGCTGGGACCATGGGGTGCGGCCAGGGTATTCGGGCAGCAGAAGGGTGCGGACCGGGCCACTGTCATCGCACTCGAGTCCCGCCTCGTCAAATGGGCCGCTGAACTGGACGCCGCCGCGGGAAGAGCAGTGAGCGCCGAGCCCGGCGCGGGCGCCGCCGGCGGTATCGGCGCCGGGCTGCTTGCGCTCGGCGGCCGGTGCGAGTCGGGCGCGGGAATAATCGCCGAGCTCACCCACTTGGACGACGACCTTGAAACCGCGGACATGGTCGTCACCGGTGAAGGCCGATTCGACGAGCAGTCCTTGCACGGCAAGGTGGTTGGGTTTCTCGCGGCCGCGGCCCGTCCGCTGGGAATTCCGGTGATCGTCCTGGCCGGACAGGTCAACCTGGACAGTTCCGCGACGCGATCATCGGGGATCATGTCCGCTTTGGCCATGGCCGAATACGCGGGTTCGGTGCGGTTGGCACAGGCCGATGCGGCAAACCAGCTCATGGGATTAGCGTCACAGGTGGCGGCACGACTCGGGAATAGTCCTCCAGCAAGGTACCGTTGAGGTAGTGGGCTTTCCCCGGTGGTTCGGGTCCTTGCTGAATTGAGGGCAAATTCAGCTCAGGGCGCACCCACCCAACGATGAGGCAGGTAGGAGAAGCAATGACGGTGGAGAACGAGTCGATCACCAAAACCCACGGCGTCATCCTGACCGAGGTTGCCGCCACCAAGGCGAAATCCCTGCTGGACCAGGAGGGACGTGACGACCTTGCACTGCGTATCGCGGTGCAGCCGGGTGGCTGCGCCGGGCTGCGCTACAACCTCTTTTTCGACGACCGGACGCTGGACGGTGACCTGACCGGGGAGTTCGGTGGTGTGACCCTCACGGTGGACCGGATGAGTGCGCCTTACGTGGAAGGCGCGTCCATCGATTTCGTGGACACCATCGAAAAGCAGGGCTTCACCATCGACAACCCCAACGCCACGGGTTCTTGCGCCTGCGGAGATTCGTTCAACTGACCGGCTAGCGGCCCTTCTGGTCGGTTTAGTACGAGCCCCCCGTACGCAGGACGTACGAGCAGACCAAGATCTGGCCTCGCTGGAAAAGCAACTGCGCGACACCCTGGACCTGCCCGCGCATCGGGCCACCAAACGCAGGCGATACCTGCATGGTGAACAGGGCCTGCGCCTGATACTGCGACAAGTAGACGATCTTGTCGACGGAGGTCAGCGCGACCTGAGAGAACTGCTTGCGGAACGCGTCGCTGCTCAGCTTGGCCAGGGCCTGGTCGGACCGCTTGTCGCGCACGCCGTCGTACATACCGCACAACGCGTTGCGGACGATGCCGTCGACGTCGCGGTGCTCGAGCGCGTCCAGATACCCCTGAATCGCCGTTTTGGCGGATGCGTCGGAGAACGCGGCGCCGGTACTGGCTCCGTTGGTGCGAACCCCGTACACGATCGCCACTGTCATCGCCGCGACCAGTGCGACGGCTACCAGAGTGCCGATGATCAGGCGCCGCCTGGACCGTCGCTTTGGGTATGAAACCGGTATTTGCCCCGGATAGGTGCCTGACGGTGGCGAGCCTTCGTTGCTCGGCGGCCGGACGAAAGCCGAGGCCCCGGGTGTGGGTCCGTCGGGGAAGTCAACCGGCTGGGACTCGCCGTACGGGTTTGGTCCGTCGGTGCCGACACTATGGTTCGGCGGGTGCGGACCGGCCATCGTGGTTCTCCTACGGTGGTGGACGGGACACAAGCGGTTAGCGCCCGAGTATCCGGGTCCCGGCGACTTGAGTAGCTCCTTAGGCAGGCTAGCGCACGACCTCTTGCCGACTGCGGACGCAACGGCGGTCGATACGCCTGAGTAAGATAGCTGACCTTACTAACGAAGGGTGGAGATTTCGTGACGATCGCGGTAACAGGTTCGATTGCGACCGATAATCTGATGCGGTTTCCCGGCAGATTCTCCGAGCAGCTGCTAGCCGATCATCTGCAGAAGGTATCGCTCAGCTTCCTGGTGGACGACCTGGTGATTCATCGCGGGGGTGTGGCCGGAAACATCGCCTACGCCATCGGTGTGCTGGGCGGTGACGTCGCGCTGGTCGGCGCGGCCGGCGACGACTTCGGCGAATACCGCGAATGGCTGCAGGGCCACGGTGTCAACTGCGACCACGTGCTGATTTCCGAGACCGCGCACACCGCACGATTCGTGTGCACCACCGACCTCGACATGGCCCAGATTGCGTCGTTCTATCCCGGCGCTATGTCGGAGGCCCGCAACATCAAGCTCGCAGACGTGGTGGCATCCGTGGGCACGCCGGATCTGGTCATCATCGGGGCCAACGACCCCGACGCCATGGTGGTGCACACCGAGGAGTGCCGGAAACTCGGCCTGGCGTTCGCCGCTGACCCGTCCCAGCAGCTGGCCCGGTTGTCCGGAGACGAGATCAGCAAGCTCGTCGACGGTGCTGCCTACTTGTTCACCAACGATTACGAGTGGGAGCTGTTGCAGTCCAAGACCGGCTGGTCGGAGGCCGACGTGCTGGCGCAGGTCGACCTGCGGGTGACCACACTGGGCGCCAAGGGGGTCGACATAGTGGACCGCGACGGCACGACCATCCACGTCGGTGTGGTGCCCGAGACCAGCCAGCTCGACCCGACCGGTGTCGGTGACGCATTCCGGGCCGGTTTCCTGACTGGGCGTAGTGCCGGTCTCAGCCTGGAGCGTTCGGCACAACTGGGCTCGCTGGTCGCCGTGCTGGTGCTGGAGTCGACGGGAACCCAGGAGTGGGAGTGGGACCGCGAGGTTGCGGCTACCCGGCTGGCCGGCGCCTACGGCGACGACGCTGCCGCCGAGATCGCCGGCGTGTTGGCTTAGTTGGGCGAGCAGACGCAGAATCGCACGCGGAAGGCCCGCGCGGTGCGATTCTGCGTCTGCTCGCCGTCATAACTGGACCGGGTAATGCGGCTCGCTGATCTGCGGCACCACGCTGTGCTCGACAAAGATCGCGTGCCACAGCATGAAGATCAGCATCGTCCACAGCCGGCGACTGTGATCGCTGGTGCCGCTTCGGTGTTCGTCGAGCATCCGGCGCACGGCGGCCAGGTCGACCAGGTGATCGGCTTGTGACGAGTCCACCATCGCGTACGCCCATTCCATCAGCTCACCGGCGCGCAGCCAGTGCCGGATCGGGACCGGGAAACCCAGCTTGGGCCGGTTCAGGACGTGTGCCGGGACGATCGGCTCCAGCGCGCGCCGCAGTGCGTACTTGGTGGTCGTGCGAGTGATCTTCGCCGGTACGGGCAACCGGGACGCGACGGCGAACACCTCGGGATCCAGGAACGGCACCCGAAGCTCCAGTGAGTTGGCCATCGTCATCTTGTCGGCCTTGACCAAGATGTCTCCGCGCAGCCAGGTGAACAGGTCGATGTGTTGCATGCGGGCTACTGGGTCCCAGCCGATCGAATCGGCGTACACCGAAGCGGTCACATCGGTATGCGTCCAGTCCTCGCGGAAGCCGGGCAGCACGTCGCGCAGCTGCGCGTCAGAGAAACTACGGGCATTGCCGTAGTAGCGCTCCTCGAGCGTCAGCGATCCGCGGTGTAACAGGCTCTTGCCCCGCATGCCCTCGGGCAGCGGTTTGGACATCTTTCCCACCGAACGCCGTAGCGGCCGGGGCAGATAATCGAAGGGCTTGAGCGACAACGGCTCCCGGTAGATCGTGTAGCCGCCGAACAGCTCGTCGGCGCCCTCGCCGGATAGCACCACTTTGACGTGCTTGCGGGCCTCGCGGGCGACGAAATACAGCGGCACCAGTGCGGGATCGGCAACCGGTTCGTCGAGGTACCACACGATCTCGGGGAGGGCGGCAACAAACTCATCCGGCCTGACCACCTTGGCGATATGACGGGCCCCGATGGCTTCAGCCGAGGCCACCGCGACGTCGATCTCGGAGAATCCCTCACGCTCGAACCCGGTGGTGAACGTGATTAAACGGGGGTTGTGCCGGATGGCCAGTGCCGCGATGGCTGTGGAGTCGATACCTCCGGACAGAAACGCCCCGACGGTGACGTCGGCACGCATGTGCTTGGCCACCGAGTCCTCAAGCACCGCGGTGATCTCGTCGTAGCGGGCCTGTTCGGTGTCGCCGGTGATCGGTACGGCGGCAAACCGCGGCACGAAGTAGCGCGTGATCTGCGGCTCGAGTCCGGGCCGGATCCTCGCGTAGCAACCCGATTCGAGCCTGCGCACCCCGCGGTGCAGCGTCTCTGGCTCCGGCACGTACTGCAGGACGGTGTAATGCTGCACCGCCCGGTTGTCGATCCCGGTGTCGAACCCCACCAACTCGGCCAGATCCAGCAGGCACTTCTTCTCGCTGGCCACCGCGGTGCCGCCGGTGCCGGTCGCCATGAACAGCGGCTTGATGCCGAAAGGGTCGCGGGCACAGAATAATTCGCGGGTTGCGGTGTCCCACAAGGCGAAGGCGAACATGCCGCGCAGCCGCTTGAGCACGTCGGTGCCCCAGTAGTGGTATCCGGCGACGATCGCCTCACCGTCACCGTCAGTGGTGAAAACAGCGCCGTGCCGGGTGGCCAGTTCGTCGCGCAACTCCAAGTAGTTGTAGATCTCGCCGTTGAACACCAGCACGTAGCGATCGGGTGTCTCCGGCGGGCCCCAGCGCAGCGGCTGATGGGAGTGCGCGATGTCGATGAAGGACAACCGATTGAAGCCGAACACGGCGGCCCCGTCAGCGTCTGGGTCGAACCAATTGCCGGGCTCGTCAGGCCCGCGGTGGCGCATCAAATGCAAAGCGCCGGCAACCGCATTGTCGGCTCGGGCTGCAGCGGCCACGGTGGCATCAGGGCTGTCAGCCCCGGCCGGGGCTGACACAAACGCCAGCAGTCCACACACGGCGCCCCAGTATGCCGCACTCGGGTGGCGCTGGTGGACGCCGCACCGGGCGGGGGCGCGATGGCCGGGCAGACCGGCTCGGCCGGGGTTTCGTCGCCCCAGCGAGCTGCGTGGTCTACGCTGCGTAGTATTCGATCCGAGTCAGCCGACGAATCCCACCCTGAGCTGGGTTAGCCCCCCAGTCGGCCCAGCTTGCGATACAGGAGGCGCCAACGTGACACCTCGCGGGCAGGTCCGTTCGCAACGTTTGTCGCAGGGTCCCCGGCGTCTTCGTCCGCTGGCGCTGGCTGCGATGCTGGGAGTCCTGGCGGTGAGCCTGAGCGGTTGCAGCTGGTCGGAAGCGCTGGGCTTGGGCTGGCCGGAGGGCATCACGCCGGAGGCCAAGCTCAACCGGGAGCTGTGGGTCGGAGCGGTGATCGCCTCTCTGGTTATCGGCGTCATCGTGTGGGGCCTCATCTTCTGGTCGGCCGCCTTCCACCGGAAGAAAGCGAGCGACACCGAGCTACCACGTCAATTCGGCTACAACATGCCGCTGGAACTGGTGCTCACTGTGACGCCGTTCCTGATCATCTCTGTGCTGTTCTATTTCACGGTGGTGGTGCAGGAGAAGGTGCTGCACCTGGCCAAGGACCCCGACATCGTCATCGACGTCACGTCCTTCCAATGGAACTGGAAGTTCGGCTACCAGCACGTCGATTTCAAAGACGGCACCCCGGCATACGACCTCTCCGATCCGGCTCGCAAAAAGGCCATGACCTCCAAGCCAGAGGGCAAGGACCAACGCGGTGAGGAGCTGGTCGGGCCGGTCGCCGGGCTCAACAAGGAAGACCGGACCTACCTGAACTTCGACAAGGTCGAAACGCTGGGAACCAGCACCGAGATTCCGGTGCTCGTGCTGCCTACCGGCAAGCGCATCGAATTCGTACTGAATTCGGCCGACGTCATCCACGCATTCTGGGTGCCGGAATTCTTGTTCAAGCGCGACGTCATGCCCAACCCCGCAGCGAACAACTCCGTGAACGTCTTCCAGGTCCAAGAGATCACCAAAACGGGCGCGTTTGTCGGCCACTGCGCCGAAATGTGCGGCACCTATCACTCAATGATGAACTTCGAAGTTCGGGTGGTGACACCCAACGACTTCAAGGCTTACTTGCAGCAACGGATCGCGGGAAAAACCAACGCTGAGGCACTCCAGGCGATCGCGCAGCCTCCGCTAGCGGTGACCACTCACCCCTTCGACACCCGCCGCGGTGAATTGGCCGGAAGTCAGTAAGTTAGGACACGCAATGCATATCGAAGCGAGGCTGTTCGAGTTCATCGCCGCGTTCTTCGTCCTCGTCGGGGTGCTCTACGGGGTGCTGACTGCGATGTTCGCCACCGGTGGGGTGGAGTGGGCGGGCACCACCGCACTGGCACTGACCGCTGGACTGGCGTTGATCGTGGCCACCTTCTTCCGGTTCGTAGCTCGTCGCCTGGATACTCGGCCCGAGGACTACGAAGGTGCCGAGATCAGCGACGGTGCAGGTGAATTAGGGTTTTTCGCCCCACACAGTTGGTGGCCGATTCTGGTGGCGTTGTCCGGCTCGGTGGCCGCCGTCGCTATCGCGCTATGGCTGCCTTGGTTGATCTTTGCAGGGGTGGTGTTCATCCTTGCTTCGGTGGCTGGCCTGGTCTTCGAGTACTACGTCGGGCCGGAGAAGCACTGATCGGCGTCCCAAAGGTCACAATCAGGGCGTCAGTTGATCGGTGGCCAGTTTGCCTTGACCGTTCTGCCCCGTTCGGTTCGGTAGGGTCTTTCGAGGCACAAATAAGAATCGCCCCAGCGCGCGCGCAACGATCCATCCGCGGAGCCCCGCGCGTTGGCGATGCAGTTGGACAGGGCAGGCATACATGAGCGGGCCGAAACCCCCGGGACGGGAACCTGAAGAACCTGATTCCGCCAGCGAGGTCAGCCACGAACTGGGTTCCGGTGGCGATCCCGGTGACGAATTGGAACCCGCCCATGAACTCGATGAACTCCATTCCCATGACGGATTGGAACCCCTCGACAGCGCCGGAATCGCGGTTGGAGACCACACTGGCCAGACGGACGCCTACTCGCGGGCTTACTCGGCCCCAGAGTCCGAGCACTTCACCAGCGGGCCGTATGTACCGGCCGATCCCAGGCTCTATGACTATGACGCCTACGAGGAGTCGCCCGATTCAGATGATGAGCATGCTGCTCCGCGCTGGCCGTGGGTGGTCGGCATCGTCGCCATCTTCGCCGCGATTGCGCTCGTGGTTTCGGTATCGCTGCTCGTCGCGCGGACCGACACCGACAAACTGGCCAGCCCCGGTACCACCACCACCCCGTCCACGCCGCCGAT
>JBEKNM010000110.1:0-10225 GCA_049522835.1 Mycobacterium sp. | reverse complement strand
GTTATTCGGGGCGTGACACGCGCCGGCGACGATGCAGAGCGAAGCGATGAGGAGGAGCGGCGCCCATGACCTGCGCCGGCGACGATGCAGAGCGAAGCGATGAGGAGGAGCGGCGCCATGACGGAGATGAGGTCAGCGTGAGCCAGGACCCACCAGACCGCGCCGGCGACGAAATTCGTGATGCGCCAAGCCTGCAAGGCCCCTCTGAAGCTGACTCCGAGACTCATGAGAGCGCCCAGCATGGCCGCCACGAACTACCCGCGAGACGTCCACGCCCCGAAATTGGCGCGGTGCGACGAACCGGACTGTCCGGACTGCTGCGCGGCGGTCGCTCCCGTCTGGCGTTCGGAACGCTGGCGATCGTGTTGTGCCTGGTCTTGGGGATCGCCATTGTCAGTCAGGTGCGCCAGACGCGGTCGGGCGACTCGCTGGATACGGCGCGGCCGGCGGACCTGTTGGTGCTGTTGGACTCGTTGCGGCAACGCGAGGCCACGTTGAACAGCGAAGTGACCGAACTTCAGAACACGCTGAATGCGTTACAGGCGTCAGGCAACACCGATCAAGCCGCCATCCAAAGCGCCCAGGCCAGATTGGCTGCACTGTCCATCCTGGTGGGCGCTGTCGGCGCCACCGGACCCGGTGTCACCCTGACTATCGACGACCCCGGCCCCGGGGTGTCACCAGAAGCCATGCTCGACGTGATCAACGAGTTGCGCGCCGCCGGCGCCGAGGCGATCGAGATCAATGACGCACACGAATCCGTGCGAGTCGGTGTCGATACCTGGGTAGTAGGTACTCCTGGCACACTGACCATCGACAACAAGGAACTGTCGCCCCCGTATTCGATTCTGGCGATTGGCGATCCACCCACGCTGGCCGCGGCCATGAATATTCCGGGTGGAGCGGAGGACAGCATCAAACGCGTGGGCGGACGGATGTCTGTGCAGCAGGCCAACCGCGTCGATGTGACCACCTTGCGACAACCAAAACCGCACCAATACGCTCAGCCCGTCAAGTGAACCAGCCCGACCAGAGGCCGACCAGAACAGGATCACCGTGAGCGATATCCCGTCCGAGCTGAACTACACCGCCGAACACGAATGGGTTCGCAGCGGGGGTGACACCGCCCGGATCGGGATCACCGACTTCGCGCAATCGGCACTGGGCGATGTCGTTTTCGTTCAGCTACCCGAGGTGGGCACCGAGGTGGCCGCGGGCGAATCGTTCGGTGAGGTGGAATCGACGAAATCGGTGTCGGACCTGTACGCACCGGTTTCAGGCAAGGTGTCCGCGGTCAACAGCGATCTGGAAGGCAGTCCAGACCTGGTGAACTCCGACCCGTACGGTGCCGGCTGGCTGCTGGATGTCCAAGCCTCAGATGCCGCTGAGTTGGAGTCAGCCATTGCGACGCTGCTTGACGCTGATGCCTACCGCGCCACACTGACTGAATGACGATTGCTAATGTCCCTGCCAGCCCTGTGCGGCGACAATGCGGGCCGTGACACGGGCCCCGGAGGTGGGGGCGCAACCCCAGGCGCGCAGCGGCGAGGGGCGAGCCGGGATATCTACTTGCGATCCTGCAGTGGAGGGCACATTGCAGACCGGTGCGCGGTACGGTCGACAGATCAGCACGAGAAGGCGGTTACCGGCAGTGCGGGGCTTAGAAACCGAATGGGTACCTAGTGGGAAGCGGGCCGAACGGCCCGGTCGAGCAACGCCACAGCGGCCAGTGAGGAGCAGCGCGTGACGGATATGGACGCAGACAGAGAGCAGGACCAGACTTCTGACGAGGTCACAGTGGAGACGACTTCTGTCTTCCGCGCCGACTTCCTCAACGAACTGGACGCGCCCGCGCAAACAGGTACCGAGAGCGCGGTATCCGGGGTCGAAGGACTCCCGGCGGGCTCGGCGTTGCTGGTCGTCAAACGGGGACCCAACGCCGGATCGCGCTTTCTGCTCGATCAGGCCATCACTTCCGCAGGCCGGCATCCCGACAGCGACATCTTCCTCGATGACGTGACCGTGAGCCGCCGCCATGCCGAATTCAGACTGGAAAGCAACGAATTCAACGTTGTAGACGTCGGCAGCCTCAACGGCACCTACGTCAACCGCGAACCGGTGGATTCAGCGGTGCTGGCCAACGGCGACGAAGTCCAGATCGGCAAGTTCCGCTTGGTGTTTTTGACCGGGCCAAAGCAAGGTGACGACGATGGGGGATCTGGGGGCTAAGTGAGCGCACCCGATAGCCCGGCACTGGCCGGGATGTCGATCGGGGCGGTCCTCGACCTGCTGAGACCGGATTTCCCCGATGTCACAATTTCCAAGATTCGGTTCTTGGAGGCTGAGGGACTGGTGACGCCCCAGCGCGCTGCGTCGGGGTACCGGAGGTTCACCGCATACGACTGCGCGCGGCTGCGCTTCATCCTCGCCGCTCAGCGAGACCATTACCTACCACTGAAGGTGATCAGGGAGCAGCTGGATGCCCAGCCCGACGGTGAGTTGCCGCCATTCGGATCGCCTTACGGAGTACCGCGATTGGTGTCGGTAGCAGACAATACGGCCGACGATGTCGGCTCAGGGACCGGATCCGACGCGGCGGCGGTAGCTCCCACCCGCGTCCGGCTGCGTCGAGAAGACCTCCTGGAACGCTCAGGGGTGGACGACGACCTGCTGACAGGGCTGCTCAAAGCCGGAGTGATCACCACCGGGCCGGGCGGTTTCTACGACGAACACGCCGTCGTCATCCTTCAATGCGCGCGTGCGTTGTCCGATTACGGCGTCGAGCCACGGCATCTGCGCGCCTTCCGCTCGGCAGCCGACCGGCAGTCCGACCTGATCGCCCAAATCGCAGGGCCGCTAGTCAAAGCCGGCAAGGCCGGCGCCCGTGATCGTGCCGACGACCTGGCGCGTGAGGTCGCCGCGCTCGCCATCACTTTGCACACGTCCTTGATCAAGTCTGCCGTTCGCGACGTTCTGCACCGCTGAGTACTAGACTTCGTTCGACAGCTTGGTGTTCGGCGGCGCCGCGTCATCGGACCGAGCGGGAGTCGACGGCATCGTGCGGAGGGCAGACACAGATGGGTGAAGTTCGTGTTGTCGGCATTCGCGTCGAGCAGCCGCAGAACCAGCCGGTGCTATTACTACGCGAAACCGACGGTGACCGGTATCTGCCAATCTGGATCGGCCAGTCTGAGGCTGCCGCCATTGCGCTCGAGCAGCAAGGCGTCGAACCACCTCGCCCGCTGACGCATGATCTGATCAGGGATGTCATTGCTGCGCTTGGGCATTCGCTCAAGGAGGTGCGGATCGTCGATCTGCAGGAAGGCACTTTCTACGCTGACCTGGTCTTCGACCGAAACATCACGGTATCGGCACGGCCCTCGGACTCAGTTGCCATCGCGCTTCGGGTCGGCGTTCCCATCTACGTCGAGGAAGCCGTGCTCGCCCAGGCCGGTCTGCTGATCCCCGATGAGAGCGACGAGGAATCCGGCACCGCTGTCCGGGAGGACGAGGTGGAAAAGTTCAAGGAGTTTCTCGACAGCGTGTCACCCGACGACTTCAAGGCCACCTAGCCTGGCGACGATGCAGGGCGGAACGCCGCCTGAGGTAGGGGTACCTCAGATCGACATCACGGATGTATCTCAACTAGTACTAGGATGTCGACACGCCTGGCGGATAGCCTGCCCACCTAACCCTGGGACCGCCATACTTTGATGACGACATAAGGCACGGCAGCCGTCCAACAGCGTAAGCTCTCTAGCACTCGGGCCTGAATAAACGTGCTGCTGGGGCAACCAGTGGACGCGCCTAGTGACAAGAGCGCGATCGGCGAGAGGAACCACCGTGAGCGACCAGCCACGTCAAGAAAAGCTGGACCTTGCTGACCGCGCGGACCCCGCGACCAATCGTGACCGCAGTGTCACCGCGCCGAGCGGACCCGTCCAACAAGGGCTATTCCCCGACGATTCCGTGCCTGACGAGCTGGTCGGCTACCGCGGGCCGAGTGCCTGCCAAATCGCCGGAATTACCTACCGCCAGCTGGATTACTGGGCGCGCACGTCGTTGGTGGTTCCGTCGATCCGCAGCGCGGCAGGCTCCGGCAGCCAGCGGCTCTACTCATTCAAGGACATTCTGGTTCTCAAGATCGTCAAGCGGTTGCTCGACACCGGCATCTCGCTGCACAACATCCGCGTTGCAGTCGACCACCTGCGCCAGCGCGGCGTCCAGGATCTGGCCAACATCACCTTGTTCTCCGACGGCGCCACCGTTTACGAGTGCACATCGGCCGAAGAGGTCGTCGACCTCCTGCAGGGCGGGCAGGGCGTGTTCGGCATCGCCGTGTCCGGCGCGATGCGTGAGCTAACCGGTGTTATCGCCGACTTCCATGGCGAGCGCGCTGACGGCGGCGAGTCGATTGCCGCTCCGGAAGACGAGTTGGCGTCGCGGCGCAAGCATCGCGACCGCAAGATCGGCTAGCTCCGCGCCGCCGCGCACATCTCGGCAACGATGCACCCCAGGCTTGACACCCATTCGCACCTGGCTGGTAGGCGCAGGTAAAGTCGAATACGCATCGCCCTCGTGCGGGAGAGTTCCGTAACGGCCAGTTACGGACGCCGAAGGAGCAACACCTCTCCGTCAACCTCTCAGGCACCCGGACCGCGCGGGGCCCCGATGCCTCTGGAAAGCGGTGACCCGTTATTCGGTTCATCCGCCCATGGGGAAAGTCAACCCACCTCACGGTGACCGGCTCGCGGTGATCAGGGTTGTCGAATCTCTCAGGCGCCCGGCTCGGGTCGACGACAGAGGGAGAGGAACCACACGTCCGCTGCAGGCCCGCCTGTGGCATGGCGTTGCGGTCCCGCCTCATGTCAGGAGTCCCAGTGCCCGATCTGAACACATCCACCAGCCAGACGGGCTTCGCGGCCCGGCATATCGGCCCGGACAGCCCGGCGGTCGCGGCCATGCTTGCCGTCATCGGCATCGACTCACTCGACGAGCTGGCGTCCAAGGCGGTCCCGGCGGGCATCCTCGACAGGCTCACCGCCAGCGGCGCCGCACCGGGTCTGGACAAATTGCCGGCGGCCGCCAGCGAGACCGAGGCGCTGGCGGAGCTGCGAGCATTGGCCGACGCCAACACCGTTGCGGTATCGATGATCGGGCAGGGCTACTACGACACGCTTACGCCGCCGGTGTTGTTGCGCAACATCATGGAGAACCCGGCCTGGTACACCGCCTACACGCCGTACCAGCCTGAGATCAGTCAGGGTCGGCTGGAAGCGCTGCTCAATTTCCAGACCCTGGTCACCGATCTCACCGGCCTCGAGATCGCGAACGCATCGATGCTCGACGAAGGTACCGCGGCCGCCGAATCCATGACATTGATGCACCGGGCGGCGCGCGGCTCGGCAAACCGGCTTGCCGTCGATGCCGATTTATTCGCCCAGACGGCAGCGGTGCTGGCCACCCGGGCCAAGCCGTTGGGCATCGAGATCGTCACCGCTGACCTGAGCGGTGGCCTGCCCGATGGTGAGTTCTTCGGCGTCATCACCCAGCTACCCGGCGCCAGCGGCCGGATCACGGACTGGTCCGCTCTAGTGGCACAGGCCCACGACCGCGGCGCGCTGGTCGCCATCGGCGCCGACCTGTTGGCTCTGACGCTGATTACACCGCCTGGCGATTTCGGCGCCGACGTCGCGTTCGGCAGCACCCAAAGGTTCGGCGTGCCAATGGGATTCGGCGGTCCGCATGCGGGGTATCTGGCGGTCCATACCAAGCATGCCCGTCAACTGCCTGGCCGCTTGGTCGGCGTATCGGTGGACGCCGACGGGTCGCCGGCTTACCGGCTGGCATTGCAGACCCGCGAGCAGCACATCCGCCGTGACAAAGCCACCAGCAACATCTGCACCGCGCAGGTGCTACTGGCGGTGCTGGCCGCCATGTACGCCAGCTACCACGGCGCCGAGGGGCTGACCGGGATCGCGCGCCGGGTGCATTGGCAGGCTGAGATCATTGCTGCCGCACTGGGCGACGCACTGGTGCACGACAAGTACTTCGACACTGTGTTGGCCCGGGTGCCGGGCCGGGCCGACGAGGTGCTGGCTGCCGCCAAGGCCAACGGCGTCAACCTGTGGCGGGTCGACGCCGACCACGTGTCGGTGGCCTGTGACGAAGCCACGACCGACGCACATGTGGCGGTGGTTCTGGACGCTTTCGCAGTGACAGCCGCCGAACCGGTCTGCGCCAATATCGCGACGCGCACCTCGGAGTTCCTGACCTATCCCGCGTTCACCCAATACCGCACCGAAACGGCGATGATGCGGTACTTGCGTACGCTGGCGGACAAGGATATCGCCTTGGACCGCAGCATGATTCCGCTCGGCTCGTGCACGATGAAGCTCAACGCCACGGCCGAAATGGAGTCCATCACCTGGCCGGAATTCGCGCGTCTGCATCCGTTCGCCCCAGCCTCTGACACCCCGGGACTGCGTCGCCTCATCGGGGACCTGGAGAGCTGGCTGGTACAGATCACCGGCTACGATGCGGTATCGCTGCAACCCAACGCGGGCTCACAAGGCGAGTACGCCGGCCTGTTGGCGATCCACGAGTACTACGCCAGCCGGGGAGAACCGCACCGCGACATCTGCCTGATCCCGTCCAGTGCGCACGGTACCAACGCCGCGTCGGCGGCGTTGGCGGGGATGCGGGTAGTGGTGGTGCGCTGCCTTGATAACGGCGACGTCGACCTCGACGATCTGCGCGCCAAGGTCAGCGAGCATGCCGATCGGGTCTCGACGTTGATGATCACCTACCCGTCCACACACGGCGTGTATGAGCACGACATCGCCGAGATCTGCGCGGCCGTGCACGACGCCGGCGGCCAGGTGTATGTCGATGGCGCCAACCTCAACGCCCTTGTCGGACTGGCTCGGCCGGGCAAGTTCGGCGGCGATGTCAGCCACCTGAACCTGCACAAGACGTTTTGCATCCCGCACGGCGGCGGAGGCCCTGGCGTCGGGCCGGTGGCGGTGCGGTCGCACTTGGCCCCGTTCCTGCCGGGTCACCCGTTTGCCCCGGAATTGCCCCGGGGTCCCGTCGTATCGTCGGCACCCTACGGGTCGGCCTCAATCCTGCCGATCAGCTGGGCCTACATCAGGATGATGGGTGCTGAGGGCCTGCGGGCGGCATCGCTTACCGCGATCGCCTCGGCCAACTACATCGCCCGACGCCTCGACGAGTACTTCCCGGTGCTGTACACGGGCGAGAACGGCATGGTCGCCCACGAGTGCATCCTGGACCTGCGCGGTATCACCAAGTCGACCGGTGTAACGGTCGACGATGTCGCGAAACGCTTGGCGGACTACGGCTTTCACGCACCCACCATGAGCTTCCCGGTGGCCGGCACGCTGATGGTGGAGCCCACCGAGAGCGAGACGCTGACCGAAGTCGACGCATTCTGCGAGGCCATGATCGCCATCCGCGGCGAGATCGACAAAGTCGCGGCCCGGCTGTGGCCTGTTGAGGACAATCCGCTGCGCGGCGCACCGCACACCGCTGAGTGCCTGCTGGTCTCCGACTGGGATCACCCGTATACCCGGGAAGAGGCCGCTTATCCGCTCGGGAAGGCTTTCCGGCCCAAGGTGTGGCCGCCAGTTCGTCGCATCGACGGCGCGTACGGCGACCGCAACCTGGTCTGCTCGTGCCCGCCGGTGGAGGCGTTTGCCTGACGCGACCCGGCCGCGAGCGTAACGCCACTGCGAAATTCGCCGGCGGTTTTCGCAGCCGCGTTACGCTCGTGACTGGTCAAAACGCCACGGTCGTAGATCACTGTTGGCGGCGCGAGCTCGCCGATCGGCTCCTAGCTCAAAAATGTGTTGATGGCCGTGGCGAGGTCAGGGGAGGCCGAGGTCGCAAGGTTCTGGTAGGTGCCGCCGCTCAGCTGGGCGACGGCTTCCCACGTTGCCCGGTCCGGGTCAGCGCCAAAGTCGATGATGTTGACCGCGATCGGTTTGGCCGGGTCGGCGCCGGTGCGGATGAAATTCTGCAACCCGGCCCCGTCGAGGGACTGATCCGTGTGTGGGCCCGCTGTGATCAGTAAGATCGAATTTGTTTGGCCGGCATGGTAATTGGTTTGCATATCCTGATAGATCATGCGCAGCGTGGTAAACGACACTGCACCGCCGGCCGACGAATACTGCTTGTCCAACGCCGCCGTCAGTGCTGCCGAGCGCGGCTGACCGTTGACGGGGTCAGCCAATGGCCCGATCGTCACCTCTGCTCGACCCTCGTGGCCATCGAAGGTCCAAAACCCCAAGACGGCGGTGGGTGGCAACGCTTTGATCCTGTCGTCGAGCGCCGCGACCACGTTAGCCAGCCGGGTCTTTCCACCATCGTCGGTAGGCAACGACTGGTCAAGCATGATCGTCGCCGCCACCCCACTAGACGGTGCCGCCATGGCTTCGGCCAAGGTGGCGCGCATCGCATCGTCACCCACCGACAGCGTGGAAGGCAACGCCGCGAAACTGGTCACCGGACTGCTTGGCGGTTGGACGCCGTTAACCCGGAAACCGGCGTCGGCGAGCTTCGCGAGTTGCTCGGGCTTGCGCATGAAGCGGGAAAACTCGCTGGCCGCCGCAGTCTGCTCTTGCGACAGCCACGAGCCGCTGAGCAGCACTGTGGGATAGTCGGCGACTGGCGCCGGCCCGGGCGGTAGCCAGGAACCCAGCGTGTTCTTGGCGTCTGAGAGCGACTGGCCGCGCTGGAAGAGCTGCTGTTCTGTGGTGATTACGGCATGCACCGGCGCGGTCGCCACGTCACCGGGCTTGAGCAGCGTGTTCAGCGCCTCTGCCAGCGAGTTGTCCGCGAGTTTGGGTTGTGCGCTCAGCAGTGTGCGCACTGCGCCGGTGCCCTGAGTTGGCGGTCCACCAGGAGGTACCGACGCGGCCGCTACGGCTTCCCCGGCCAAAAACCGGGCGTCGCCGTTGCCGTTGGTCGGCACCGACAGTCGCAATGATCCCCAGGCCGGCAAGTTCAACCCGGTCAACCCGCTCGGGTTGGTCTGTAAGCCGGGCAATGCAGCCCAGTTTTGGTTGGCGAGAGCCTGCTCGAGTTCCGGCCGCACCGCAACCAACACTGGCGACGTCACCAGCGAACGGCTGTCGCTGATGGTCTTCTGACCCGCTGCGCCCGCCAGCCGCGCCGCCGAGATCGAGCTACTCGGGATCCACAAAGCCGGCTGCCCGCCCAACTCGGCCGGCCACTTACCGATGAAACCGTTGAGGACGGCGTCGGAGCCGGCCGGTTTGAAGCTGACCTCCATACAGTGGTCACCGACCGGAGCCGCCGATTGGTTGAAACTTTCTGCGAACTGCTGCATCTGATCGGCGATCGACGGGTCAGCAATGACGGCAACTGCCTCTTTGCCTCCCACACAGCGTCCGGCGGCTTTGTGTGAGCGGTTGGACAACACGTCACCGAAGAAGCTCCACAAGATCACGGTGCCCACCACCACAACAACGGCGACCAGGGCCACGATCACGCCGATGCTGACTCCGCGTCGCCCGCCGTTGCTACGGTGACCCCCCTGCCATTCGCCGACTTCCCGGTGGCCACCCCCGGATACTGGTGGCGGGATCGTCGGCGGCTGCGGGCTCGCCGCGTCCGTCCGGCGGGGCGCGAACTCCGGGTACTCGTCGGTCACGCCATCTGCAAAGGCGTCGTCAACTCGATACCGATCTTGGCCGCGGGGCATACGGTCTTCGTCCGGGTCGTGACCGCCGCCAGCGGGGAAGTGCTCCTCGTCGGCGAAATCATCCTCGGCCGAGTAATAACCGGTCCGGTCGTCGGTGTGCGGCGGTAGGTCAGCGGGGTAGCTGAAGCCGCCCGGTGAGTCGGTAGCCCCTAGTTCGGGACCCGCCCCCGGGTACCCGCCAGCATCCTGGTGGCCGGCATCCAGGTGCCGACCGGTCGCATCGCCCCACTCCGGATCGTCCGCAGAGTAGTCGTCAGACGGTTCGTCGACGGAGTCCTCAGGGCCGGGCATGCTGTGCCTACCCATAACGGTGCCCGCCGCCCTTCCCTCGACCCATCCCCTGACCTGTTATGAGCTCGGCGCCGAGTCTAGCCATCAGGCTGGTAGCCAAATGTTGGAGCATGTTGAGGCACCGGCTCCGTTCGATGGGCCCGGCTCCTCAGCGGGCCACTAGCGGCCCGCATCGTCACCGCCTCC